>PLEB01000150.1 GCA_003136915.1 Chitinophagaceae bacterium | reverse complement strand
CAACCCGGTGAACCTTTGATTTCAATATTTCTATTTCCATGTTCGCCCTGAATTTTTAGCCTGCAAAAGTAATCAATTGAGCAGCATATTGTCAATCAACCGCACTTCACCAAGAAATGCGGCAACTAATGCAACGGCCTTTTCTTTTCCATCCCAGGAAACCAGGGGTCTGAGGTCCTGCGCCCTGGCGATGGCAATATAGTCTGTTTTATATCCGGATACCTCCAGTTTTTGATGGGCAATACGGAGAACAGGGGCCGGATCGCCACCATGGAACGTGCTCTTGATATAGGCCAGCGTCGAAGCTATGGCTGCGGCTTGTTTGCGCTGCCCGGGATCGAGCCTGCTATTCCGGCTACTCAGGGCCAGCCCGTCGGGCGCTCTTGAAGTTGGAACAGTATGAAACTGAACGGGCAGTTTCAATAGGGAGATCAGCTGCTTAACAACCAGGCATTGCTGAAAATCTTTTTGGCCCATGAAGAGGTGATCTGGATTTATGAGGGTAAGCAGCCGGCTCATCACCTGGCAAACGCCCTGGTAGTGACCGGGACGGTACCGGCCTTCGAGAATCGTTTCCAGGTATCCGATTTCATATTTTTCCAATGACTTACCCGGGGGAAAGATTTCATCCACGGATGGCAGGAAGAGCAAGTCCGCTCCCGCTTTTTCAAGCAGCAGGATATCGCTTTCCGTATTCACAGGATATTTCTCAAAATCCTTCCTGTCATCAAATTGATAGGGATTCACAAAAATGCTGCAAATGGTCAGGCCGGCCTCCGCCTGGGACGCCCTGATCAGGCTGATATGTCCATCATGAAGGGCCCCCATCGTGGGGACGAATCCGGTTTTCAGTTCCTTTATTTTCCGGTTTTTTTCAAGGAAATTGCGGAGATCGGCCGAGTTCTTAAAAAGTATCATCTTCAGGGTTTTACGCATCCCGGAGCCAGTCCGGGAGCCCATTTGGGGAATAAACCTTACCTTCGCAAACTGATTTTCAGGTAATCTCCTGTTCACCAATTCCCTTTCGTAATGGTAGCAAAGAAAAGAATTTTATTTATTTCCAATGAAATGTCTCCTTATCTGGAACTAACTGAGTTTGCTGAAACGGTGAATAAATTAGCGATAAAATCAAATGACAATGGCTTTGAAGTGCGTTGTATCATGCCCCGGTTTGGGGTAATAAACGAAAGGAGACATCGTTTGCACGAGGTGGTCAGGCTTTCAGGTATTAATGTATCCGTGGACAACGACGATTACCCTCTTCAAATTAAAGTCGCCTCACTTCCCAATGCCCGTTTGCAGGTATATTTTCTGGAGAACGAGGACCTTTTCAAGCGCAAGTTCATCTTTCATGATGAGAAGGAAAAATGGTTTGATGATAATGGATTGAGAACGGTCTTTTTCTGTAAGGGCGCCCTGGAAACCGTCAAAAAATTCGGCTGGCCCCCCGACATCATCCATTGCAGCGGCTGGATGACCAGTCTCATCCCTTTTTATCTCAAAACGGTCTATAAGAAGGAGCCCGTATTCGCCCACAGTAAAGTGATCTTTACCATTGGCCAGAACACATTTAAGGAGAAACTGGGCGCCGGCTTTACCAAGATCGCCAATATCCATGCATCCATTAAAGAAAAAGACCTGGATCCCTTCAGTGATGCCACCAATAGCGCCCTGTTTCGCGGAGGAGCCCTTTTTGCAGATGCGATTACGTTCGGGGCTGAGAAAACCGATAAAAAACTGGTTGAAGAATTCAGTAAGGTGCGCGGCAAAAAAGTTCTTCCTTTCAATGCCGAATCTGACCTGACAGATTACCTGCAATTATACACAGACCTTTCTCAATAAGTTCTTTGCGATGAACGGACATCATTTCGGTTCAACTGTTATCTTTGCGTCGCCATCCATTAATTACTCCGTAGTTAGTGGTTTTTTATTTCCGTAAGTCCAATTTCAAATGCTCAATATGCCTTATTTATTCACTTCTGAGAGTGTTTCCGAAGGTCACCCCGATAAAGTGGCGGACCAGATTTCTGATGCCCTGATCGATCATTTTCTTGCCTTTGACCCTCAGTCGAAAGTAGCATGCGAGACGCTGGTAACCACCGGACAGGTAGTTCTTGCCGGGGAAGTGAAATCAAAAGCTTACCTGGATGTGCAGGAGATTGCGCGTTCAGTAATCCGCAGGATCGGCTATACCAAGAGTGAGTATATGTTCGAGGCTAATTCATGCGGTATTTTTTCTTCGATCCACGAGCAGTCAGCCGATATCAACCAGGGGGTTGACCGTACAAAAAAGGAAGACCAGGGGGCAGGCGACCAGGGCATGATGTTCGGCTATGCAAGCCACGAAACGGATAATTATATGCCACTCGCGCTTGACCTGGCCCATATGCTGCTGATCGAACTGGCAGCTCTGAGAAGGGAAGAAAAGCAGATCAAATATTTAAGGCCTGATGCAAAGAGCCAGGTTACGCTGGAGTACGACGATAACAATAATCCCGTTCGGATCGATGCCATTGTAATTTCCACGCAGCATGATGATTTTGACAGCGAAGCAAAGATGGCTGATAAAATCAAAAAGGATATTATTGGTATACTTATCCCAAGGGTAAAGTCGAAATATAAAAAATATGCGCACCTGTTTGATGATAAGATTAAATACCATATCAACCCAACAGGGAAATTTGTAATCGGCGGACCCCATGGCGACACCGGACTAACCGGTCGTAAGATCATCGTTGATACCTACGGAGGAAAGGGTGCGCATGGCGGCGGTGCCTTCAGTGGAAAAGATCCCTCCAAAGTAGATCGAAGCGGAGCTTATGCAACCAGGCATATCGCAAAAAATCTGGTAGCTGCCGGCGTTGCTTCGGAGGTATTGGTGCAGGTTTCTTATGCGATCGGAGTGGCCCAGCCCACATCCATACATGTAAATACATTTGGAACGGCCAAGGTAAAACTGAGTGATGGTGAGATCGGAAAGATTGTCGGAAAACTTTTCGATATGCGCCCATACTTTATCGAAAAGCGGCTGAAGCTGCGTAATCCGATCTATAGTGAAACAGCTGCATACGGCCATATGGGCCGCAAACC
Source organism: Chitinophagaceae bacterium (assembly GCA_003136915.1). Classification (GTDB taxonomy): domain Bacteria; phylum Bacteroidota; class Bacteroidia; order Chitinophagales; family Chitinophagaceae; genus Puia. The sequence goes on along the minus strand of PLEB01000150.1, from coordinate 1,319 downwards.
GGAAACCGTAGTTAAAACATTTGTTTCACCCGATGGAAAAACTATTCAGAGAAAAGTTGAGCTGTTTACCTGGGAGAAGCTGGATTACGTGAAGAAAGTAAAGCAGGCGTTCAAGATCAAATAAATTTGCAATAAATAGCTTAACAGGGTTGGCCATTCAGGCTGACCCTGTTTTTGTTAAAGCATGTACAGCCATTATAATTAGTATTTTCGATCATGAGCAGGAATAAGAATCCATGGCAAATCCTTGACCAGCAATTGGTATATGAAAACCCATGGATCCGGGTTATTGAGTTTCAGGTATTGAATCCCGCCGGAGGAAGGGGCATCTACGGTAAAGTTCATTTTAAAGGTATTGCGGTTGGCATTATTCCGCTGGATGAAGAATTCAATATATATCTCGTTGGCCAGTTCCGGTTTCCGCTAGACCAATATAGCTGGGAAATTCCTGAAGGCGCAACAGGCATAGAAGAAGATCCGCTGGCGGCGGCAAAAAGAGAATTGATGGAAGAAACGGGACTGGCTGCGAACGAATGGACTCGGCTGCTGAGCATGCAGCTTTCCAATTCCGTAACAGATGAACAAGCCGTTATATTTCTGGCAAGGGGGCTGGTGCAGCACAGTCCCAGGCCGGAAGAAACGGAATCCCTGACCATCAAAAAAATCCCTTTTGAGGAGGCATTTAAAATGGTGGAAACAGGAGGGATTTCAGATTCGATTTCGGTAGCTGCCATTCAGCAGGTCCAACTCATGCTGCTTCAGGGAAGAATAAAAAAATAAATATTTGAAACCTTCTTCATTAATCATCGGCCGGCAACCTTTAATCGAAGCCATTCAATCGGGCAGAGGGATAGATAAAATTCTTTTTCAGCGGAATGTGAGTGGAGAATCCATCGGCGAGATCCGCAAACTGGCTGAGAAACGCGGCATTCCCATTCAGCAGGTCCCGCAGGAAAAATTGTATTCTTTCACCCGCGCCAACCACCAGGGTGTAGTTGCCCTGGCTTCCCTTTTTCAATATATCGATTTGCAACAGGCATTGGATCATGTGGTATCCCGGGGCCTGGTACCATTGTTTATTTTGCTGGATGGTATTACTGATGTGCGTAATATCGGGGCCATTGCCCGCAGTGCTGTTTGTTGTGGCGCCCAGGTAATGCTGATCCCGGATAAAGGTATTGCTGCTTTGAATGAGGAGGCTCTGAAATCCTCCGCCGGTGCGCTTGAAAAAATTCATATCTGCCGCGAGACCAGCTTATTGAAGGCAGTAGACACCCTGCATCTCAACGGCATTAAAGTTTACGCAAGCGACAAAGAAG
>PLEB01000445.1 GCA_003136915.1 Chitinophagaceae bacterium | reverse complement strand
ATCCTGCTTGGCAAAGCGCTTGGCGGAGGCCTTCCCCTCGGAGCCTTTGTGGCCTCAAAACAATTGATGGATATGCTGATGGATCAACCTGTACTCGGGCATATTACAACCTTCGGAGGACATCCCCTGAGCTGCGCTGCCGGACTCGCATCCTTGAACGTATTGCTGGATGAACAGCTGATGGAATCTGTTCCGCATAAAGAAAAAATATTTCGACGGCTACTGGTTCATCCAGCGATCAGGTCCGTAAGAAGCGCAGGATTACTCATCGCTATAGAATTTGAAAGCTTTGAAAAGAACAAACAAGTCATCGATTATTGTATCCGCCACGGACTTCTCACGGACTGGTTTTTATTTGCCTCTCATTGTTTACGAATCGCACCTCCGTTGGTGATTACGGAGGAAGAAATTGAGCGGGCATGTGGGGTAATTTTGAAGGGAGTTGATGGTTGACGAGTTATGGATTATGGGTTATGAGTTATGAGTGATCGATTAGGGTTAATGGACTTTCAGTGTAAATTCGCATCTGATATCCACAATTCATAACCCATCATTCATAATTCATAATCCACAACTCATAACCCCTAACCAAACAATTCAGCCTCTTAAAACGTCAATCTGAGGCTTCCAAAAATTCCAAACCTTTCCTGGCTCGGTGTAGGAATGTCCTTCGGAAGTACGCGCCACACAACGTCGAAGCGCAGCACTTTTAGAATATTGTCTACTCCCGTTCCGATTTCCATATAGGTTTTCCCATCCAGTGAACGGAATGTGTAATCCGGTGATGCGTTGTATAATGCGTTTGCATCCGACAAGCTGCCCCATAATGCTTTGATAGTATAGAATTGCCTGAACTTCAGCTTACGCGTTAGTGGGATGAAACGAAAAAGACCGTTGCCGATATTGTGCTCGTAATTTATTCCCACGTATTGATCGTGGAGGTATTCGAATTTATTCATCAGGCTAAACGAATACTGGTCATAATAATAGGTTTCATTTCCCGGGGCCACATTCAAAAAAGGAAAGGGAAGGGTGCCGTAAGTTTTACCTGCAAACACATTATAATAAATACTTCCAAGCGGTGGGATTTTAACATAATCCGAAATGCTGGCATTCAATTTTGAATATTGCTGTGTGCTGCCAAGTAATCCGGGAATCCCGCGGGTGTAAGTAAGATCCACAATCGGGTAATCGCTTCCGAGACTGGTCCGGTAAAAACTTGTTTCAAAAAATTGCTCCAGGTAAGCAAAGCGAAGTTTTATTGCCAGTTCCAGGGAATTCAGCGGATTCCCATTAGATGAGGAAAATATATCTTTAGATGGAAGGTTGAGGATAGGATCATATATTTTATGATCCCCGGTAAGCGTGATGGAAAATCCGGAACGCCATTCCTTGAACATTTCTAATTTCTCCTCTTCCAGATTCAAAAATTTAATGGGCACTCCGGATTTCCTTACCGCCAGTGAGAAAATATTATCCGATGTGATCTCATCGTAAAACTGCTGCCCATAGTCCAGGTCCTGCCTGTACATGCCGAACAGGGTAAAGCGGGGTGAACGGTTTAAAAGATATAGGAAATCCCCTTCTCCGTGCAATCTCTGGTCGCCGAAGCCGTAAGCCAGGTATCCATGCAGCGTCACGTCTTTATTGAACCCTTTGTTCGTAGAAAGATCAAACCTCAGGCGCAAACCCTGGAGGACATTGGCATAGATCCAATTGTACCAGGGACCGATCGTATAGTTGCCAATGTCCAGATAGCCTGTTCCGATGAAATTGATTGCATTGACATAGTCATGAAATACTTTCATTTTCATCAGCGTGTCCACCATCTGATAAACCGCTTTTTCATTTCTGCTTAGGTCTTCATGCCTCCGGTCCATCCAAAATGAATCGGGCTGGTTCCTTGCGTTCGGACCAAACACAACTTCTTCCAGTATTTTATTTTTGTTCAGTTCCCGCGATACGGAGCTGTCGTTATAAACAACGTTTTTATAAGTCGTGGTCTTTCTTCCGATAACACCCAGTCTGTTCTTACCCAATGCGGAAAGATTGATCACGAATTTATCTTTGTAGAGGAACCAGGTACTGTCGTTGATCAGGCTGAATTCCTGAATGAGGCTCAGCTGGTCAACATAATTCACGTTGGCAGATGCATCGAGGCGTAGTGTCATTTTCTGGATCGCGAAAGAACTATCATGTACCCAGCAGTCGCCCTCGAAAGTACTTTGTCCTTTTCGTTTTGGCGTGAAAATGAGGTGTATCAACCTCCTTGAGTTCACATATTCGGTATCCACGATCTTATAGCGGTAGTAGTCGTCTCCGTTGTTGCTAAGCGGACTTACAAACCGTTTGTCAAAAACAGGAATGAAATTTTTATAGAAGTCGATGTTTTGATCCATTCCGCCAAGGAACTTGCTTACGCTCGGGTTATCCAAACCTACGGTCTTACTGCCTATGATAACTTCCCTTCGTTTTAACGGGGATCGTTCGTAGTAATAATCGGAAAGGGTTTCAGTTACATAAATGGGTAAGAAAGGATTGTCTTCCGAACTGTCAATATTATTCAGGACAAAATCAAAGGGACGGAGCAGCTTTATGTCTTGCAGTTTATTTTTATTAACCTTATTGAGGTCGAGCTCGAGTTTGTTATACAATTCGTAGGAAAAATTATCAAAACGATAACGGTCGTTGAATTTTTTGCGTCTGACGATCTTTCTCCATAATAACAGTCCGAAATCCACTTTCTTGCTGACCACTACTTCATTAATATACTTTCCCCTTTGCAAATGGACGATCACAAAAAGGGTATCGCTCCTGGCCCGGCTGGTCAGGGAATCAGAAACGGGCAGATCGAAGGTTTGAAATCCCACATAGGAAATTTCCAGGGTATCCTTCTTGGGCCAGTCGGCCAGGTGGAAAGTAAAACTTCCCGCAGCATCACTTAGTCTGCCGTTTCCGGACCTGGAAAACCGCAACGAGGCAAAAGGAACGCGCTCACCGCTTTGGGCATCCAGAATAACTCCGCTTAAAACTTTCTGAGCAACAACTTTCTGCGCGGAAAACAGGAAGCCAAGGAGCGCTGCACAAACCAACCATTTTTTCAATCCTCGCATACACTACAAAAATACTACAATGCTGCGGAAGGAGTTGCCTCTGCATACGCATTCTCCTTACTTTTGCAGCCATTATGGCTAATGACGTCCAAAAATTGCAGGCGATTATCTCGCATTGTAAGGAATATGGTTTTATTTTTCCTTCCAGTGAAATCTATGACGGGCTCAGCGCTGTGTATGACTACGGACAGTATGGCAGTGAGTTAAAAAAAAATATCCGCGATTACTGGTGGGAAAGTATGACCCGGCTCCATGATAATATTGTGGGTATTGATGCAGCGATCTTCATGCATCCTACAACCTGGAAGGCTTCCGGGCATGTAGATAATTTCAGCGACCCGATGATCGATAACAAGGACAGTCAGAAACGGTACCGCGTCGATCACCTCATAGAAGCCTATGCCGATGAGCTGGAAGCCGAAGGTAAAAAAGAGGAAGCGGATGCCCTGCTTTCTGCGATGGATCGTCTGCTTGCCGCTAGTGATTTTCAAGGTCTCAAAAAACTGATCGAAGAAAAAAAAATCAAATGCGGAATCAGTGGAACCTCAAACTGGAGCGATGTGCGCCAGTTCAACCTGATGTTCTCCACGCAACTTGGCAGTGTGACTGATGAAGCAAATGAGATCTTCCTCCGGCCCGAAACGGCGCAGGGTATTTTTGTTAATTTTCAGAATGTGCAGAAAACCGGCCGCATGAAAATTCCCTTCGGCATCGCGCAGGTCGGGAAAGCTTTTCGAAATGAGATCGTAGCCCGGCAGTTTATTTTTCGCATGCGCGAATTTGAACAGATGGAGATGCAATATTTTATTAAACCCGGTTCGCAGAAAGAATGGTATGAATACTGGAAGAAGGATCGTATGCAATGGCATCTGAGCCTTGGTATTCCTTTAGAAAAATACCGGTTTCATGATCATGTAAAGCTCGCCCATTATGCAGATGCTGCCACGGATATCGAGTATGAATTCCCGATGGGATTCAAGGAAGTGGAAGGCATTCATTCCCGAACCGATTTTGATCTGAAGAATCACCAGGAATATAGCAGGAAAAAACTGACTTACTTTGATACGGAGCTAAACCAGCATTATCTTCCCTATGTGATTGAAACATCCATTGGCCTTGACCGTACCGTGTTGATGATTCTGAGCGAGGCTTACCTGGAGGAAGACCTTAGCACCACGGAAAAAAAGGATAGCAGGGTAATACTGAAGTTTCCTCCCAAGCTGGCTCCCGTTAAGCTGGCTATTTTACCCTTGATTAAAAAAGATGGTTTGCCGGAAATTGCCCGGGAAATCCTCGGTGCATGCAGGGCGCATTTCCGTTGCTTTTATGAGGAAAAGGATACGATCGGAAAGCGTTACCGGAGAATGGATGCCATTGGAACGCCATTTTGTGTAACAGTCGACCATCAGAGCCGGGAGGACCAAACCGTGACCATTCGATATCGCGACAGCATGAACCAGGAGCGGATTCCTATAACCAGGATCCGGGAAATTGTAGAAAAAGAAATTTTCTAAAATATTATTCAAACGGAAACCTTACATTTGGGAATCACCTCCAATTACCTGATTAACCTCCCGGTCTAACCCGTTAAATGCTCCAGCAAATACCCTCTGAAGACCCATTGAATGATCCTTAATATTATTACCATGCTAATCAACGAGGTAACGCTCAATATCTACCTGCTGGCTTCCATTGTGGCTTTATCCTTACTTGCAGGTTTTAGTTTCAGGGCAAAACGGATCGTGAAAAGCCGCGCCAAAATCGAAGCGCTGGAAAGAGAAATCCTTAATAATTACGAGCGTATCCTGGAGCTGGAACGCGAGACCTATAACATGGAAGCCCGGATGCAGGATATCAAGAGTCCTGTGATCGCCATGAAACCCGCCGTTGTAAAAGAAGAACTCCGGGTCTCCAAAAAAGTTCCTGATATTTCACTCCGCAAACAACTTCTCAGTAAGGAGAATATTCAATCAGCTTCCGGACTTTAGCTAAATTGTTTAAATCTTGTATTAATCGTTGATGGTTGATAGTTGATGGTTGATGGTCTTTATGTGTAAATTCACAATTGAGATCCATCAACTATCAACCATATACCATCAACCATATGCCTCTTCCCTGGCAAACCGGTAAAGTAATACGCATTGAGGACGAAACGCAAACCACAAGAAGGTATTGGATCCGCCTGGATTCGGGAGAACCCTTTGATTTTAAACCCGGACAATTTGTAACGCTCGACCTGCCGATTCACGAAAAACCGAATAAGCGGGTGCGCAGTTATTCTATTGCCTCCTGGCCCGATGGAACGCCGGTATTTGAATTGGTAATCGTTTACATGGAGGGAGGCGCGGGCACCAATTATTTATTTAATGAAGTCCGGTTAGATAGCCAGCTTATATTGCGTGGTCCCCTTGGTCTCTTCACGCTTCCGGATCCTATTTCAAAAGATTTATTCCTCATATGTACGGGAACAGGCATCGCGCCCTTCCGCGCTATGGTGCATCATATTCTCAATCATAATATTCCTCACGAGGATATATACCTGATTTTTGGCTGTCGCAGATTGACAGACAGTCTTTATCAAAAGGAAATGGAGGATCTGGAACAGGAAGTTCCCCGTTTTCAATACATACCTGTTTTTTCAAGAGAAGTTCCCGAAAATAAGGAACACCTGATCCGCACAGGATATGTTCATGCCATCTACGAAGAGATCTGCCGGAATAATCTTTCTAATGGAGAACCCGAAACCAAACCAACCGTCAGGCCCGCACATTTTTATTTATGCGGATGGAAAAATATGATAGATGAAGCAAGGCAAAGAGTGCTGGCGCTGGGGTATGATAAGAAGGTGATACATCTTGAATTGTATGGTTGATGGTATATAGTGGATGGTGTGTGGACCTTATGTTTGAATTCACACTGGAAATCCATCCACCATCCACCATATACTATCAACCCCTCTCAATAAACCATAATCTTCTCCAAATACTTCTTATCTCCAACCTGAACTTTCAGCACATACATTCCTCCGCTTACTGCACCCAGATCTACGGTGTTACTAAAGAATCCTCCGAAGCTTGGGTAACTCGCATCGTAAATTTTTTGACCCAGCATATTGACAACACTCACGCCCACATTGGCGCTCTGTGCAATATAAAATTGTAATCTGAACGAACCATTATTCGGATTGGGCGTTGCCTTTAATCCGATGGCGCTTCCGAGAGAATAGGTCACATCATTCGAAACCAGCACGCATCCAAGGCTGTCCGTAACAACAGATTTATATGTTCCGGGAATGATTACGGAATCTGCTGGGCCAGTTTGACCGGCTAACAAAGTATCATTCCTATACCACTGGTTGCCGGAAGGATAGTTGCTGGACAAAATAATTCCACTGAGTGTGATCAATGCTGGCGTTGGCGTTGTTGCCGGCACGGCAATCCGCGGCGAAGGACATTTATCCAGGGTCACCTTCAGATCATACAGGAAATAATAGTACTTCTGATAAAAAGTAGTGTCTTTACAATTGCTCACATCAATGGCACTGTTTCCCGTTATCGAGAACACACCGGGAACGCCGTAGGGATAGCCATTGGTGCTGATATTATTATTTCTGAACAGCGTTGCACTATCCGGATCGCCCGGATCCGGGTCTGCTACCACGATCAACACATGATTTCCCGGCGTGGGCACAGGAAGGTTCAGAAGGAATACAGCCCCCGTATCTAAAGGGGAATTCACTGCTACCGCCCCATGCTGAGGATTAGGCGTGGTTGGATAAACGTTAATGGTATTGATGGCATCCTGGAAATAACTATAAGCACCGGTGCAGGAATCAAAACTGGCCAGGTCTGCGACAATAAATTGCACTTTGCCTCCGCTGCCCACATATAACCTGGCAGAAGAGATCGTTACCGGAACTGAATTGCTGAAACGAATGAAATTTCCCTGGAAGAAATTATATCCCCCGCTGGCATTTTCCAATTTGGTTTTTGGTCCGATCGTTCCGTTCAATTCATTTATTCCCAGGTAATAGGTTTTATTGGAAGGGATCACGTTTGTCGTTGCCTGAACTCCTCCAGCAATAGGCGTTGTGGCGGTCGGACTATCGTACCATACAAAGGCATCCGAGCTGTCACTCGTATTCGCTTTCAGTCCGGCCTGCGGCGGATTTTCGCTGCAGATTTCCGCTACTGCGGTCACAGGAATAGGGCTGCCGGCATTCACATTGAGCGTGTCCGTAATGGAATTATTGCTGGGATCCTGATCACCGGCAAGCTGTGCGCCGGCGGTCACGACATATGTATTTCCCGCAACCGCATTGAATGAGGGTTGAAATGTGTAAATCACGCTGCCCAGTCCGGGAACAGTATCCGGACAAACCGTAGTAACGTTAACCAGGGTATTGCCATTTGAAGTAACCATCAGCGAAATCGGGAAACCCACCTGAGTATTCGTGCCTGCATTTTTTATCCGCACGGAAATTCTTTCTGAATCCGTCTGGCAGAAAGAAGGAAGGGGATCCTCGACTGCACTCATGCTTATGTCGTTTGATAACGCTACGAATTGCACGCGGTAGTCCTGGGTTTCTCCATTCGGATAATTTCCACAGGGTTTCACTACAGACGTGTCTGTCGTTTCCTCGGCCACGATCCTCATCACGGTGGTGTTGCCAATCTTCATTCCCGGAGGAACTGCGATAATACCGGAATAAGTGGTTATACCACCATTGAGCACTGTACTGACGGCCACCTGTTCACCCGGATCGGTGAACACCCCGTTATTATTATAATCGATGAAAATTTTCACGACCCGCTGGGC
>PLEB01000381.1 GCA_003136915.1 Chitinophagaceae bacterium | reverse complement strand
TCTGAAATAAATGCCGAATGGTTGCAGTTTAAAAGAATCGGCCAGATAATTATAGCTCCCTGTAAATCCAAATCCGTCTATAAGTTTCATTTTTTGATTTGCGCCTGCCGAGGTATCCGTTTTCGATCTCATTTTCATCTCCAGGTTATTGTCGATACCAAAATTGATCCCGCCAAATGCACCAGGGCTGAATCCCGAATAGACATTATTTGAAAAAAGATTAAGATCCTGGTAGTGACCAACCGCATCCACCTGAATATTTTTATAATAACTTTTGGCCAGATCAGGCGAATAAGAAAATCCGAAAGTTGGCCGGATGGTATGCCTGATCCCCAGGATATTGCTGTTTTTTCCAAAATTCTGGAAGGTTCCAAAAATGGCAGTCGAGAAATTCATAGCAAAAGAAACTGAATTTGCAGTGAAAATTCCTTTGTCGAAGCTCGTATCCACTTTTTGCAGGGCATTATCCCAGGTATAGTCATATTTCCTGGATAATATCCTGTTTTGAAAGCTGACGCCCGGAGAGATTTGCAAAGGACCGAGGGGCGGCAGTGCCAAAGAAATGGGAATATTGTTCTGCGCCCCATATTGAAAAGTATCCAACAGATGCTTCATGCTGAAAACGGAATCGTAAAAACTTGTCAGCCCTGTAACATTGGTCTGAAGCCCGATCCCGAGTTTCTGATACCATTTCGGGGTGCCAACAAATTCCTTCGGCACAAAGGGATAGATCGTAACTGCCGTAAATCCGATACTTGGAACATTTATATTTACCAGGCCGCTCTGATTATTCTGGTTGTGGTTCCCGCTCACAGTAAGGTTGAATTTACCATCCCAGGTCTTTGAATAGGCAATGGAAGAACTGATCTGATTTTGAAAATTGGCCGTGGGATTATTTAGAACGAACTGGTTAAATTTCGTCGACATCAGGTTAAGGTTCGCTCCAAATGTCTGTCCGGGATGTGCCTTGCTGTCCACGGTATGACTCCAGGCGAGACTCCAGGTCTTGGTATCCGTATAGGGTGATTTTCCAGTATTATTAAGTAACCGGGTATCCTGATATGTGAAACTCAATCGCCCGCTATAACGGTAACGGACCCTGTATTCAGGCGTAAAATAGAAATTATATCCCCCGTACGAATACAGATTGGTACGCATGATCACGTCGAAATTATCATTCAGCACTTTGTAATATCCGAGCCCGCACAATCCCAATCCGTACTGGGAACTTACGTCAAACGTAGGCGGAAGAAAACCGGAATGCCGCCCCTGGGATATCGGGAAAAAACCGAATGGAATATAAATAGGAAGGGGTACACCTTCAAATTCAGGATGAACGGGCCCGGTGATCGCCATTTTTTTATTGATGAGTTTCATTTTATTGGTACGAAAAGCAAAATGTGGTGTGTCCAGGTTGCAGGTCGTAAATCGTCCGTGAAAAGCATAATATTCGTCTTTTGATATTTTCTTCATCTTTTCGCCCATCACGTACATGTCGCTGCTCTGGGTAAACGTATTCAGGGTGATCCCCTTTTGCGTTTTCATGTTGAACACGATGGAATCAGATTCCATCGTGCTCTCCGTCTGCGTCATTTTCGGCTTGCCGACAATCATATTTGCGGTATCCCGTATGAAAGAAGCTATCAGCAGCTGATGCGGTTGATCCAGCCTGATCTTGTAGGCATCCAGGTTAATGTCCTTGTATTTTGTATTAGCCTTATTGTAAAGGGTGACGTTTTTTGTGGGCACATCCAGCACAACAGAATCGGCGGCGCTGTATGTAATGGGGGCATCCAGGGAATCCTTTGACACTTTCAGATGTAACGTATCCGTTCGCAAACCTGCGGAATCCCTGCCGAAAGGGAGGCTGTCTTCCAGAGTAGAATCGGCCGGAACAGTATCCCGGACGGATGAAGCAATTTTTTTGGGTATACTGTCGTTTGAAATAGGTGAAATCAGATGAGTCGGAGACGAATAACCTGCTGAACTGTTAACAGTTATGCAAAATATTAACAACGCAATAATTAACGTGGAAACGTATTTTAAAGTAATTTTGCCTCCGTTACTCATACATTGTAATGGTACAAAAATAGGAGTATCCTATCTAAGAAATTGTGAAGATTAACATCTTGACTGTCAAAAAGAAAAGTATGCTGAGAGCGGTTTCCGGATTCATTTTTCCTTTCGCTTTTTTATTTCTATGCAGTTCATTTCAAATCGGAGGCATTTCCGGCCGAAAGCCTATTAAAGTTCGTACTCTGATTATAGATCCCGGGCACGGTGGTCTTTACCCTGGAACCCGCGGACTGATCTCCACTGAAAAGGATGTGACCCTGGATATTTCCCTGAAACTGGGAGAAGCTGTCAAAAATAAATTTCCGGATATGAAAGTGGTCTTCACCAGAACTACAGACGCCTGTGTGAACAATGCCACCAACCTGCACGACGATCTTCATGGCCGGGCCGAGATCGCAAACCAGGCCAAAGGCGATCTCTTCATCAGCATCCACTGCAATTCCACACGTCAGCCTCCTGGAGGATACTATGAAAAAAGAGTGATCGGGCATAAGAAAAAGCTGGCATATGTGGGCAGGGGAAGTAAGAAAAGAAAAAAATGGATCAACGCACCGATCTATGAATCATACTGGGTGAAGAATATGCGGGTTGGCACCGAAACTTATGTCTGGAAAGCTGACCGGAACACAAAAAAAGGAGATGCCATCAACGAGCGCGATGAAAATGGTGAAGATATTACCGATAGTTCGGAAGAGTCATTTGATCTGAGTTCTCCAGAAGCCCGTATGCGCGCCCAACTATATGAAAAGAAATATTTCGACAACAGCGCTTTGTTCGCCACACTAGTGGAACAGTCCTTTGTCACGGCCGGCCGGGAGAGTTATGGGGTTAAACAGCGTGACGTTGGTATCCAGGTTTTGCAAGCTACCGGAATGCCGAGTGTCTTAATTGAAGTCGGCTTCCTGAGCAATAAGGAAGAAGAAGAATACCTTAACAGCAATGATGGTCAGGATGAAGTGGTTCAGGATATTATGGATGCACTGAAACGCTACAAGGATCAGCTGGAGGGTTCTCCCGATACCATCGAAGCCGCACCGGCCAACACTACACAACAATAATAATACTCACCGTGCTGCCCATGTTTGTCCAATGAGCTTTTTCCTGTAGGTTTGTAAGGATATATTTGGTAAAAGAAGCGAACGCATGGTTTTCCTTAAAAGATCCTGAATGAAAATTTCAAACGAAACGAAGATAGGAGCGCTGACGACTATTGCCATTGCCCTGCTGATCCTTGGATTTAATTTTCTAAAGGGAAAGGATTTGTTTGAACATAGTAAAAAGATCTATGCGGTATTTAAGAATGTAGAAGGGCTGGAAAATTCAAATTCTGTGAATATTAAAGGGCTGCAGGTCGGCACTGTTTATGCAATCAGTCCGACAGACAAAGATGTAGACGGCATTGTAGTTGCCATAAGCATGAAAAAAGATGTGAATATCCCGAAAAATTCCGTTGCCATAATCAACGCAGGTCTCATAAGTTCCGCCAATATCATTATTAAAAAGGGAGATGCCACTGAATATTTGAATGACGGGGATACCTTATCTACCCAGGAAAAAGGAAATATCTTATCAGAGGTACAAAGTAATATAAGCCCCGTCGTGGAGCGCCTGAGCAGCACATTGGAATCACTGGACTCTCTGATCCGTGTAGTAGGAGGACTATTCGACCCCACTGTTAAGAATAATTTTGGCTCCA
>PLEB01000016.1 GCA_003136915.1 Chitinophagaceae bacterium | reverse complement strand
AGTTCCTGACTCCCACGATCCTGCACCCGGAGGAACGAAGGATAAAATTGTGGAATGAAATGTATGATGCGCTGGAAATGGGTTACAGTTTAAGTAATTTAAGTTATGCCAATTTTTGCCTTTACCATTTTGTTGCTTCCTTTATCTTTCCGAACAACGGTATTGCCCGGATACAGATGAAGGAGGATAACGTGATTAACCAGGCGATATTATTTATGCGTGACCACCTCGATGGCAAACTAACGGTTGATGATTTTGCCAACCGGTTTTCTTTCTCTGCTTCCCATTTTTGCGGCTTGTTCAGAAAGCAAACGGGTATTTCCCCCATAGATTATTTTATCAATCTGAAAATGCAAAAAGCCTGTCAGCTCCTGGATCTTACTAAATCAAAAATTAAAGAGATCGGCTACAAACTGGGTTATGATGATCCTTATTATTTTAACAGGGTCTTTAATAAGGTTATCGGGGTATCGCCTTCCAAATGGCGATTGGTAAAAAAAGACCGATAATCGGATCTCCCAGCTTTACCAACGAATACTCTATTGATTTTTGGGTTTTCTGCTATTAATTTTAATTGAATAAATAAAAGAGGAAAATAATCCTGTGGGATTGCTTTTTTATTAAAAAATGCAACAACTATGGAACAAGCTATCGCACGGGAGAATATCCTTGTAAAAATAAGAGTCGCTTTGCAACGTAAGACGGTTCTGCCTTTCCCCGATCAGTTGGGATCGCAGGAAGTATTTAAAGTAGGAAACGAAGAGCTGCCTTTGCAATTTGAAAAGGAATTCACCCGGCTGTTGGGGAAATTGTACTATTGCCGTGACATTGATGAAATGCGCCTGCAGCTGATGTTACTCGCAACCCGTTATGGATGGAAAGATTTGACCATTCCACCGGATCTCCTTTCCTCATTGACCGGCCTGGACAAACTCCCTTTTGTAAACACGGGGCCCGCGCTGCAGGCCGATGCGACACTTACCGATTGTGAATGCCTGGTTGCACGAACAGGCACAATCGTACTCAGTTCAGCCCAGAGTGCAGGAAGAGCTCTTCCGGTATTCACACCTGTTCACATGGTGTTCGCTTTTCCCCGCCAATTGATGCCTGATATCCGCCAGGCCATTACTTTCCTCAAAAATAAATATCCGGAAGGAATGCCCTCCTCCGTTGTTTTTGCTTCAGGACCCAGCCGCACGGCAGATATTGAAAAAACCCTGGTTGTGGGTGTTCACGGACCACGGGAAGTGTTTCTATTTTTGTTGCAGGAATGATCTGCGCGGGTATTCTGTTTAAAAACCGATCATTCCTATAATAGGATAATCCAGCCAGATAGATTAATATTCTATTGATCAGCTCCTGCCTTAAACTGAATTTTATAGTTGCCAAAAAATGGACAAGTTGGGCATAAAACGATTTTATGATCAGTCATGTTGATCTTTCCATTAGTATTTTTTATGTTGTCGCTATAGTTGGCATAGGTCTGCTGGCAACCTACAGGAAAAAGAAAAGGATTTTATCAACCGCCTCCAATGAATATTTCCTGGCCGGTAAGACCTTGCGCTGGCCTATGATCGGCCTGGCACTATTTGCAACGAATATTTCCTGCCTTCACTTGGTAAGTCTTGCCCAGTCAGGATTCGATACCGGACTTTTGAACGGCAATTTTGAATGGATGGCCGCCTTTACATTGATTCTGCTTGCCTTGTTCTTCGTTCCGTTTTATATAAAATCGTGAGTTGCCACCCTGCCTGATTTCTTGGAAAAAAGATATAACAAGGCTTGTCGTGACTGGCTTACAGCCATTTCCGTTATATCGGCTGTAATCATTCATATTGCCTTTTCATTATTATCGGGAGGTATCGTATTGAAAACATTATTTGGCCTGAATATGTACCTGAGCGTGAGTGTAATTGCAGCATTGGTGGCTGTTTATACAATAGCGGGAGGGCTCACCGCGGTTGTTGTTACAGAATCCATTCAAACGGTGGTCCTGGTGCTGGGAGCTATTGTTATCACGTCCGTCTCCTGGATAAAACTGGGCGGATGGTCTTCGCTTGAACACGTATTACATAACAGTCACGGTATGGAGAAATTATCTATGCTGCGTCCTGCAAATAATCCCGATGGGATGCCCTGGTTTGCTATATTCCTCGGATATCCTGTATTAGGCATCTGGTATTGGTGTGCGGATCAGACGATTGTACAACGGGTGTTGGGCGCCAAAAATGAAAATAACGCCCGTGTAGGCGCTTTGTTTTGCGGATTTATTAAAATTCTGCCCGTTTTTATTTTTGTGTTGCCAGGCTTACTGGCCTATGCCCTAATGCAGAAAGGCCTTCTGCATTTAGAATCTGTCACGAGTATATCGGCGTCCGGCAAGCAGGTGGTTGACAGTAAAGGCATATACACTTTAATGATCACACAACTTTTACCTACCGGATTGATCGGCATCCTGGTTGCCGCATTATTATCGGGATTAATGAGCCAGGTGGCCGGTGCATTGAATTCGATTTCCACCCTGATCAGTTATGATGTTTTTAAGAGAATAAACCCGGAAATACCGGATAAAAAACTGGTTAATATAGGTCGTGTTTCCGGGGCGATTGCACTTTTTTTTTCCATTTTACTTCTTCCGTTACTTAATAGTTACGGCAGCCTGTTTAACGGACTGAACGACATTATTGCGCATATTGCCCCTCCGATCAGTTGCGTATTTGTACTTGGCGTATTTTGGAAAAAAGCCTCTGCAAAATCGGCTCAACTGACGCTTTGGATTGGTTCCGTATTGGGCGTGGTAGTTTATACGATCAATAAAATATTTCCGGATACAACTGCAGGTAGAATTCCATTTATGATGATGGCTTTTTATCTGTTTGTTTTTTGTATGGCTTTGCAGGTGACTCTTTCCTTTGTATACCCGGTGCACCACACAGAAGAAAGCAGCAAACTTTATTGGAAATCACCCTGGGAGCCTTTAAAAGGGAAAGCATGGAAAGGATTGGGTAATTATAAAATATTATCCTTGATATTGTTATTTATAATGGTGATCCTGTATGGATTCTTTGGTTGATTGATTAACTGGCAAGGACTTTAAAAAATAATTATGGGCATAAAACAGGATACATTTTTGAGGGAAAGCAGGCGGAAAGCTTCTGACATGGATCACAGGAGAAAAATAAATTTCAGCCTTAGTCAGTCACACAAGGCATTCAGGGAAGGACAACTGCGCTTTTCCAATGTTGAAGCAGCCCGCCAACAAGCTAAAAATGTTAAATGGAAAGCACTGGAAAACCTGGATAAATATCTTGAAGAATTCGAGAAAAACTTTACCCTCAGGGGAGGGAAAGTAATCTGGGCACAAAACGCACAGGAAGCCCGGGAAGCCGTATTGAAAATATGCAGGGACAAGCAAGCGAAAAAGATTGTAAAAAGCAAGTCGATGGTGACAGAAGAAATTCACCTGAATAAGTTCCTGGAGGATAATCTTATTGAGGTTATAGAAACTGATCTGGGTGAATATATTCAGCAACTTGCAGATGAACCTCCTTATCATATTGTGGCCCCGGCTATGCATAAAAGCCGTGAAGATGTCGCGCAGTTGTTTCACGAAAAGCTGAATGTGGAAGCAGGCTTGCCGCCTGAACAGCTTACGCTTGTAGCCCGCGAAAAATTACGGGAAGAATACAGGGAGGCAGAAATCGGGATTACGGGCGTTAATTTTATTCTGGCCGATATCGGTGGCGTAGCAGTTACCGAAAATGAAGGGAATGCCCGTTTATCAACCAGCTTTCCACAAACCCATATAGCTATAACCGGAATTGAAAAACTCCTGCCTTCTGTGGATGATCTTGATCTGTTCTGGCCGCTTCTCGCTGCTTTTGGT
>PLEB01000138.1 GCA_003136915.1 Chitinophagaceae bacterium | reverse complement strand
ACACATGCTGCCCTCTGATGCTGTTCCCCGCAAATAAAAAAATAAACTGGAAGATGCGGATCTTTACAGTTCTTCCATAACCATTTCCCTGGCACTCGATTGCACTGCTGAAAAACTCGGTTTTAATGAAGAGCTGATTCATCTGGTAGATGAACGTAAATCTTATGAGGAGCAGAATTCCGGTGATCCCCTCACTACGGAGATCAGCATAATTGCGCCTTCTATGCGGGACAAATCCCTGGCTCCGGAAGGGCAGGGAACACTTACGCTTTACATGCCCGCCTTTATGAATTATCAGCAGGAATGGAGAACGGAAAAGGGGGCCCATGGGTTCCGTATGCGGGGGGAAGCATACCATCAGCTCAAGAAGGAAGTAGCCGAAGTGATCATTGGCCGTGTGGAAGAAAAGATAGCGCCGGGTCTGCGGTCCCATATCCTTTTCTATGAAGTGGCCACTCCGGTTACGCATTGGCGTTATACCGGAAATAAGAATGGAACCATGATGGGTGCGCGTCCCGGACGAAGGAATATGAAGAATAGGATTGCCCACTACCAGACCCCGGTGAAAAACCTCATCCTTGGCGGTCATTGGGCTGAGCTCGGTGGCGGCGTGCCGATAGCCGCCAAAGCTGGCGCCAATGCTTCCCTGCTGATACTGAAAAAAGAAAACCGTGATGCTTTTTTAAGTCTGGCGGGTTATATGGACAATAAGATTTCACTGGAATCTGTACTGCAAAGCAAATCCTTAAAGTCTTATGATAACGGATGGGTGCAACCACTCACTCCTGCCGAAAAGCTGCGAGCGCGGAAGGATCCCGCCCAGGCATGAATGAGACAGGAAATCTAGCTTCTTTTTCTCCCGGACACTACCAAAACTACGCCTACAACTGCAATAACGGCTCCGCTATACGTAGGCCATCCGATCCATTTATTTTCTGTTTTATTAATTTCCACAGGACCGATATCGACCAGTTTTTTCTGTGTTGGCACAGAAATGCCACGGACAATGATCATGGCAATGCCAATCAGGATCAGGAAAATTCCAAAGGTTTTCATGTTTTGATGTTTGTTTATCAGCTTAAAACATCGTACCAGGCAAATGGCTCCGGCATTGCGGACGGGAATTTGTAAATTTGTCCCGAAACCAATGGCCTCCAATCAACTCAAGCCAAGCTGGAAAGACCGGCTGAAAGCCCTCCGCAATCTTCCGGCTTTTTTTAAACTGGTTTGGGCTGCGAGCCCCTGGATGACCATGACCAATGCGGGTCTCCGGTTGATGAGATCAGCTATTCCTGTTTCAGTTTTATATGTTGGCCGGCTTATTTTTGACGAAGCCATTTTTCTGGCCAAACAACATGGAAACGGATCCATGTCCCATTTATGGAGCTTGATCCTCATCGAATTCGCCCTTGCAATTTTCAACGATGCACTTGGGCGATGCGTTTCCCTCCTGGATAGCCTGCTTGGTGATCTCTTCGGAAATATCAGTTCGGTGCGTATTATGGAGCATGCGTCGAAACTCGATCTCGAGCAGTTTGAGGATGCGATATTTTATGATAAGCTGGAAATGGCCAGGCAACAGACCACGGGCCGAACGGTTTTACTTTCTCAGGTGCTGAGCCAGTTGCAGGATCTGATCACCATGGGATTTCTGGCCGCGGGACTCATTGTTTTTAACCCCTGGCTGATCGTACTATTGTTCATCAGCATTTTACCTTCGTTTATTGGCGAGTCGTATTTCAATGATCAGACCTATGCATTGAGCCGGAGGCAGACGCCTGAGCGGAGGGAGCTCGATTACCTGCGTTATCTCGGTGCCAGCGATGAAACGGCCAAAGAGGTAAAAATTTTCGGCCTCTCCGGTTTCATCATTGGCAAGTTCAAGGCATTGGCCGATAAATTTTATCTCAGCAACCGGAAGATTGCCGTTAACCGCTCACTCTGGGGCACAGGATTTACATTACTCGGTAGCCTGGGTTACTATAGCGCTTATGTTTACATTATTCTGCAAACCATTCATGGCTCCATCAGCATAGGCCAGCTCACTTTTCTTGCCGGATCTTTTCGTCAATTGAAATCGCTGATGGAATCGGTGCTTACGCGCTTTACTGCAGTGTCCCAGGGTGCTATCTATCTCAGTGATTTTTTTGAATTCTTTGAGATCCGGCCCCGTATAATTTCAGCTGAATCTGCACTGCCCTTTCCAAACCCGATAAGGCAGGGTTTTGTTTTTGAGAATGTGGGTTTTCGCTACCAGAACGCCGAACGCTGGGCGTCGAGAAACTTAAATTTTACCTTAAATGCAGGCGAAAAAATTGCCCTGGTCGGAGAGAATGGCGCCGGTAAAACGACCCTTGTTAAGTTACTGGCGCGGTTATACGAACCTACGGAAGGAAGGATCCTGCTGGACGGCATTGATCTGAACGCATACGATTTGAATAGCCTACGCCAAAACATCGGCGTGATTTTTCAGGACTATCTCCACTACCAGATGCGCGTTTCCGATAATATTGCCGTAGGAAATATCCCGGAGAAAGAGAATAAACCGAAGATCGTTTCTGCAGCAGAGCAAAGTCTTGCTGCTGGTTTGGTCGAACGCCTGCCGGCTAAATATGATCAGATGCTGGGCCGGCGATTTACGGAAGGCGTTGAACTTTCCGGCGGGGAATGGCAAAAAGTTGGACTGGCAAGGGCTTACATGCGTGATGCACAGGTATTGATCCTGGATGAGCCAACATCTGCGTTGGATGCGCGTGCTGAATTTGAAGTGTTCCAGCGATTTGCCGCACTTACAAAAGGAAAAACAGCGGTGCTGATCTCACACCGGTTCTCTACGGTTCGCATGGCCGACCGCATCCTGGTTTTGCAGGAAGGAGAGCTGATTGAATCCGGCACGCACGAAGAACTGATCGCAAAGAAGGGAATGTATGCAGAATTGTTTAACCTCCAGGCGAAAGGATATCAATAGTTAATTTGAAAATGTGTAAATGTGTAAAT
>PLEB01000376.1 GCA_003136915.1 Chitinophagaceae bacterium | reverse complement strand
CCCAGATGCTGCTGCACCTCCAGCACCAGGATATCCCCGCCTGGCTTCTTCAGTTCCAGGGCATTGTATATTTCCGGTAGCTTTTCATGAAACTGCACGTCAACAACTGCTCCAATTATCTGCTTGATTTTGCCGGCATTTGGCATAGAGGATTATTTAAATGTGTCGCTTTAAAATCGGCTGCAAAGGTAAGCGACACCTCCCAGAATTCCGCAATGAAAAACGCCGAAATTGAAAATAAATCCGTTCTAAAAACTTTCCCCCGCCCGGCTCTTCTCATTTGAACTATTTTTGCCGCGCTTAACACCTTGAATAATGCAATTGACTCAGGTTCAGAATGCTTCGCAGGCCCGGGATTTCATTGCCGTGAATGTTGACTTGCTGAGCGCATTTCCCGGGTATATCCGGCCCCTTGATCAGGATATAAACCAGGTCTTTGACCCGGTAAAAAATAAGGCATTCCGTCAGGGTGATTGTGCACGCTGGATCCTTTCTTCCGAAGACGGCAAAAAAATTGGCAGGATCGCCGCTTTTGTAAATAAGAAATATAAAACAAAGGGGGATGATTTTCCGGTTGGCGGTATCGGCTTCTTTGATTGCATCCAGGATCGAATTGCGGCCGATATGCTCTTCGACGCAGCCAGGCATTGGCTGATACAAAAGGGAATGGAAGCCATGGACGGTCCAATTAATTTCGGCGAGCGGGACACCTGGTGGGGACTGGTGACGAGTGGATTTCACGAACCGCTTTACCGCATGAATTTCAATCCACCTTACTACCAGGATCTTTTTGAAAATTATGGATTCCGCGTATTTTTCCACCAGCTCTGCTTCAGCCTGGACCCGCAAATAAAGATTACCGGAAAAGTGAAAGAGCGGCACGACATGATCAGCCAGGACCCCGCCTTCGATGCCCGCCATATCGAATTGGGCAGGTTGCACCAATACGCTTTGGACTTTACGGAAATCTACAACAAGGCCTGGGCAGGTCACGGCGGCATGAAACAAATGCGCGTGGAACAGGTTGACCATCTCTTCAAGCAAATGAAAGCTGTAATTGATCCGAAGCTTATCTGGTTCGCATATCATCATGACAAACCGATTGCGATGTTTGTGAATGTCCCAGACCTCAATCAATGGTTCAAATATTTGAATGGAAAATTCGGGCTGCTGCACAAGTTGAAATTTCTCTGGATAAAAAAGACCAGGTTCAATAAAAAATTCACAGGCATCGTATTTGGAATCGTACCGGAATTCCAGGGATCGGGCGTGGATTCCTTTCTGATCGTGGAAGCAGAAAAGGTTGTCAGGTTCACCCCTTATACCGAGTATGAAATGCAATGGATTGGCGACTTCAATCCGAAAATGATCAACCTCATAAAGGGGTTGGGCGATACATACCAGAGCAGGCAGCTCAGCACTTACCGTTATATTTTTGATCGTACGCGGGAATTTAAAAGACATCCCATCTTCTAAAACTTCATTATTATTGTAACGAAAAAGATCGCAGGAGGCGGCCGGGTTATGAATAAATTTATCGTTTCAGCGAGAAAATACAGACCACAGCTTTTTTCAACGGTAGTGGGTCAGTCGCATATTACCACGACCCTGAAAAACGCCATCCGCAACCATCAGCTCGCGCATGCCTTTCTATTTTGCGGACCCCGCGGTGTGGGTAAAACCACCTGTGCCCGCATACTTGCAAAGGCAATCAACTGCGAAAACCCTGCTGCTGACGGGGAAGCATGCAACCAATGCCCTTCCTGCATTTCCTTTAATGAAGGCACTTCCCTGAATATTCATGAACTCGATGCAGCCAGCAATAACTCGGTGGATGATATCCGTTCCCTTGTGGAACAGGTACGCTTTGCGCCTCAGCCCGGTAAATACAAAGTATATATCATCGATGAAGTGCATATGCTCAGTTCGGCGGCTTTCAACGCTTTTTTGAAAACACTGGAAGAACCGCCGCCCTATGCCATCTTCATCCTTGCCACAACCGAAAAGCACAAGATCCTTCCGACCATTCTCAGCCGTTGTCAGGTTTTCGATTTCAAACGCATCACCAATCAGGATATCATGGATCACCTGGAAGAAATCTGCGTGAAGGAGAATATCAGCTGGGATAAATCGGCCATAGAAATGATCGCGCAAAAGAGTGAAGGGTGCATGCGCGATGCACTCAGCATCATGGATAAAATGGCCAGTTTTTCAAATGGAAAAATTACCTATCAGGACGCACTCGAACATCTGAATATCCTTGATGCCGTTTATTATTTCAAATTGATGGATGCGATACGCGGGCAAAATCTCGCTGATGCCCTGTTGATTTACGATGAAATCAACCGCAAGGGATTTGAAGGCGACCTCCTGCTGGATGGCTTTGCCGAATTTATCCGAAACCTGCTCATTTGTAAAGATGAAAAAGCTGCCAGCTTGCTTGAAGTGGTTGACGAATTCAAAGAAAAATATATTACTACCGCCCAGGATACGGAGGCCGGTTTTCTTATCAGTGCGTTGAATGTGCTCAATGAATCTGAACTGCACTACAAAATGGCACGCAACAAAAGACTGCATGTTGAACTGGCCCTGATCAAACTGGCTTATCTCGATCAGGCTATTCATCTGATGGATCCCAAGGCAGGAGATAAGAAAAAAGGAACTGAATCCGCTAAACCTGTTGCTTACCGGAGCATTTCACCGCTTGAAATCAAGGAGAAAAAAACTTCGCCCGTGGAGAGACCGCGTTCAAAAAACCCCGATGCCATCGCAGAACCTGAACCGCAGGCGCGGTTGATCATCGAGGAANNAAAACCATCAGCCGTCCCGGCCGGCAATTCCATTTCATCATCTACGAGCCTCGGGGCTTTATCCAAGATACGGCAGCAGGTGCTTAACCGTAACCATGCAGACGCGGCCGATCTTCCAAAGGCACTGGAGCCCGGCTTGTTACAGCACACCTGGAATCAATTTACCGGGAACCTCAAAGAAAACAAAAATGCCTCGTCACAGAGTTTTGAGGGAGCCATCCTGAATATAATTGACGAACAAAGCTTTGAGATCCTGACCAAAAATATTCTTGAACAGCGTTTCATTGAGCAGGAAAAAAGGAATCTTTCTGATTTGCTGCAACAGGTTTTCAATAATAAAAATCTTTCCTTCTCCGTTTCCGTCCGGGAAAACGGGAACCCGGATATCCATCCGGAAAAACCACTGAGTAAAAGGGAACAATTCCAGCAAATTGCCGAACAATATCCTCTCCTGAAGGAATTAAAAGACAGATTGAAGCTGGAACTGGACTATTAGAAATCGGCTGATCCCACCCCATGAAGGGATAAAAATCATTTTCTTACATATGCTAAAAATCTTCTAATTTGACCAGCCTGATTTGGCTGGCTCGCTGATTCGCGCGAACTTTATCAACTTTTATGGCCGGAAATTCTACGACCCAGGTCTTTCAAACCAGTTCTTCTTCGCGTTGGTCGCGGTTTAAATGGAGCAGCCGCCTTGTAGCTCTTTTTATGGTGCTGGGAATAATCGTAATCATCATCACCATGACCCGCGTTTATATGCCTTCACTCCCGAATATGATCGGAGTAAAAGAAAAGGAAGTTTTGCTGGACAGTTCAGGATGGCTCTTCAGCAAAAGCAGGATCGGCCGTCAGTATGGAGGCTTCCGGAAATACATCAATGAAAAGGAAGCATACAGGTCCGGCGCTTATCCGATCCCAAAAAAATTCCGGAAACGAAACGGGATCATCGTACAGGCGGATTCCAGTTTTTATTCCTTTAAAAAATTTGCTGCCGGAGTCCGCGCAGCTTTTTATGTGAACTGGTCGCCCGCTTCTTTCACTTCCCTGGAACAAAACATCGCCAGATTAAATATGGTGTTGCCGGAATGGTTTTTTCTGGACGCCAATGCGGATACACTTACATCTTCTATTGACAAAAAGGCCCTCGACATCATGAGCAAAGCGGGTGTGAAAATTGTGCCCATGCTCACGAATAATGTGAATCAGTCATTCCGCGGAGACGTGGTGCACCGCATACTCAATGATCCGGAAAAAAAAGAAAGACTGATCGGTGATATCCTCCGCATGATGGACACCTACAAACTGGATGGTATTAACATTGACTTCGAGGATTTGATTGAAAAAAAGAATGAAATGCTCGTGTCTTTCCAGAAGGAGCTCTATGAGAAGATGCATGCGCGCGGGTTTCTCGTTACCCAGGACGTAACCCCTTTTAACCAGGATTATAATTTCACGGAACTGGCCAAATACAATGACTATGTGGTTGTTATGGCCTATGACCAATACTCTGACGGGACCCAGCCTGGCCCCATCTGTCATCAGAAGTGGATCGAAGGCGCTATTGACGATGTGGCAAAGAAAATCCCCGATTCCAAGCTCATCCTCGCCGTTGCCGGTTTTGGCTACAACTGGAAAATGGATGATAATGGCAAAGCCGTTTCTGCCGAACCCATCAGTTATCAGGATGCCCTTACCCTGGCCCTGAGCTTCGATGGAAAAATAGATTTCGACAACGAT
>PLEB01000351.1 GCA_003136915.1 Chitinophagaceae bacterium | reverse complement strand
GATCCGGTTTTCAGCGAGATCAGTGTTTACAGTGGTATTTGAGAAACGGACTGGAGTTGGACACCCCTGGTTGCAGATTTTAATAATGACGGCTTTCGCGATGTTATCATTACCAACGGCTATCCCAAAGATGTAACCGATCATGATTTTATTAATTTCCACCGGCAGGCCAGAAATATCGCATCAAAGCAAATGATATTGAGCCAGATCCCACAGATAAAGATCCACAGCTTTGCTTTTAGAAATAACCAGGATCTCACGTTTACGGATGTTTCGGCAAACTGGGGCATGATGGCGCCTGGCTTTTCGAACGGAGCTGCCTACGCGGACCTGGACAACGACGGGGACCTTGATCTCATTATCAATAATATCAATGATGAGGCGCATATCTACCGGAATATGTCCAGGGAAAGGGATCCGGATAATAATAATTACCTGCAGATCCGCTTCGCCGGTGATAGCTTAAACAAGAATGGATTTGGCGCCTGGGCAGAACTGCATTATGATCAGGGCAAACAGCAGGTATATGAAAACACACCCTACCGGGGTTATCTTTCTACCATCCAGGATATCGCGCATTTTGGCCTGGGAAAGGTCCGGATGGTAGATTCTGTCATCATTAAATGGCCTGATGGAAGGATGCAATTGATGCAGCATGTGGCTTCCAACCAGTTACTAACGGTTCATATCAGGGATGCAACCATGCATTATTCCTTTGCCGGGAAAACCATTGATTCGGATGCCCTGTTTACCGAAATCACAGATTCTACGGGTATACATTACCGTCATGAACAGCGTGACTATATAGATTTTAATATTCAGAAATTATTACCGCATAAATTATCTGAATATGGGCCGGCTATTGCCGTAGGAGATATTGACGGAAATGGTCTGGAAGACATGGTTGTGGGGGGCTCGGCTTTTCACAGTGCGCAGTTGTTTTTACAACAACCCGGAGGAAGGTTTATCCAAAAAGCACTTTTGCCTGATTCTGTCTGCAAAACGAAAGCAAGGGATGATCTCGGCATATTGCTTTTCGATGCGGATGGAGACGGAGACCTGGACCTGTATATTACCTCCGGCGGTTATGAGAACCCGCAAAATAGTTCTGCCTACCAGGATCACCTGTACGTAAATGATGGAAAAGGAAATTTTAAACTTGATCCCGATGCGCTGCCCCAAAATTTTACAAGTAAATTATGCGTGCGTGCTGCAGATTATGACCGGGATGGCAAGCTCGATCTGTTCATCTCCGGGCGTGTGGATCCGGGAAATTATCCTAAGCCGGTATCCAGCTTTATTTATCACAATGATTCCAAAGACGGGCATATCCATTTTACCGACGTGACCAATTCGGTTGCCAAAGATCTGGTCAATATCGGAATGGTATGCGATGCTGTGTGGACTGACTTTGACAATGACGGATGGCCGGACCTTATCCTTGCGGGTGAGTGGATGCCGGTTACTTTCTTAAAAAATGATAAAGGTGTTTTTAAAGATGTGACAGGATCCACGGGGGTCGGAGACAAAACAGGATGGTGGAACAGCATTACTGCAGGTGATTTTGACAACGATGGGGATATTGATTACATAGTCGGAAATCTCGGACAAAATTCGTTTTATCGCGGAAGTGAAAAATATCCGGTGAGGGCATACGCGAAAGACTTTGACAACAATGGTATTTACGATGTGATTCCCTCCCTGTATCTTCCGGATGTGAACGGGGAGAAAAAGGAATTTCCGGCCCAGGGACGGGATGACCTGCTGAAGCAGATCACTGCTATGCGAAAGAAATTTCCAACATATAGATCATACGCATTAGCTACTATGGACCAGGTTCTCACAGATAAAGATCGCAAAGGTGCGCTCATTCTGGAAGCTAATGATTTTCAGACAGCGTTGTTAAGGAATGATGGTAATGGAAAGTTCACACTCGTCCCATTACCTATGGAAGCCCAACTCTCGGTAATTAACGGGATGGTGGCAGATGATTTCGACGGAGACGGAAATCTGGATCTTATAATGAATGGTAACGATTATGGAACCGAGGTTTCCGTGGGAAGGTATGACGCCTTGAATGGATTATTTCTAAAAGGAGATGGAAATGACGGCTTCCATGCGAAAACAATTTTGCAAAGCGGCATCTTTATTCCAGGCAACGGAAAGGCCCTCGTGAAATTAAAAAGCGCCAACGGTAAATACCTGCTTGCAGCAAGTCAGAACAGGGGCGATTTGAAAATATTCGAATTAAATAAGAAAGTAAAAACAATTAACCTGGAACCGCAGGACGTAAAAGCAACGATCAAATATAAAAATGGCAAAACCAGCACGCAGGAATTTTATTACGGATCTTCTTTTCTTTCGCAATCAGGAAGATTCTTATTATTGAACGATCAGGTAATCGATGTGGAGATCACGAATGGCAAAGGCATTACACGCAAAGTGAATCTATAAAAACAATCCGGTGTCTTTCAAAATACGGCCAGCCGATCAGTTCTGTAAAATTGAATCGCATGTTTCCGGCCAGCTTGGTTGGATTTTGATCATCAGCGGGATTGTCCTGATATCATCCTGTAAGCACTATAACAGAAACCAGTCACACCGGGAAATCAGTTATTCAAGCATAAGCTCCGGAGAAGCGCTGGCAAAAAATTACTGCCAGTCCTGCCACGCTTTTCCCGAACCTTCCCTGCTGGATGTGAAATCCTGGGAAAATGGTGTTCTGCCCAATATGGGCCCGCACCTTGGCATATTTTTCTTCAATGAGAAATCATATCCGTCCCGGCGCAATGACCGGCACGTTCCCAAATCTTACTACCCTTCCCAGCCCCTATTGAAAGCAGAAGATTGGCAGGATATTCTGAATTATTATCTTGCCACTGCTCCGGACTCATTGCCGGGTCAGGAAAGACCTTATCCAATAAAAAACGACCTGCATTTATTTACTGCATTTGCGCCTGCGGCCAAATATCCAAATCCAACAATTTCCTACGTCCATATAGATACAACCACCTCACCGCATACCTTATTACAAAGCGATGTTTATACGAAGAACACAATCAGGTTTGATCAGCACCTGAACCGTCTGGATTCATTTCAAACGAATGGTCCCGTGGTTGATATTGATTTCACGGGGCAGATGACGGCCTGTAACATTGGCGTGCTGAATCCGAACAACGGTAAGTTTGGGAAGTTGGAACGTGTCACTAAGAATAGTTCCGGGAAGATGGTTTTGGACTCAGCCAAGCTCATTGATTCACTTCAGAGACCGGTGCAGGCTGTAGCAGTTGATCTGAATGCGGATGGAAAAATGGATTATCTCGTCTGCGAATTCGGATTTCTTACCGGGGCATTGAGCTGGTATGAAAACCTGGGGAATAACAAATATCAGCGTCACGTATTGCGTGCGTGGCCGGGAGCGATAAAGGCATACATAAAGGATTATAATCATGATGGTTTACCCGACCTCATCGTTTTATTTGCGCAGGGGGAAGAAGGGATTTTTTTATTTACCAACAAGGGCCATGGAAACTTTGATGAAAAAGAAATACTCCGGTTTCCTCCCGTTTACGGTTCTTCATATTTTGAAATGGATGATTTTAATCAGGACGGGTTTCCGGATATTCTCTATACCTGCGGCGACAATGCTGATTTCTCGGCTGTATTAAAACCCTACCATGGCGTATACATTTTCTTAAATGATGGTCACTGGAATTTTGCTCAGAAATATTTTTTCCCAATCAATGGTTGTTATAAGGCGATTGCCCGTGATTTCGACGGAGACGGCGATCTGGACATTGCCTGTATTTCATTTTTTGCTGACTATGCCAAACAACCGGAAGAAGGATTTGTGTATCTTGAAAATATGGGTCAGTTTGTTTTCAAGCCACATAGCTTGCCGGAAACCCAGGTTGGAAGATGGCTGACAATGGATGCCGGTGACCTGGATGGCGACGGGAAAATAGATCTTCTTCTGGGAAATTTTTCTGTTGCACCCAGCTTCATAAAATCTTCAATCCCTTTTAAACAAGGACCCGCATTTCTCTTTCTAAAAAATATGGGTAAGTAGGCTGCGTGATGCCCCTAACTAGCGATCTGTCATTTCTTTATATCCCGGGGACCTGGATAAAAGTGCATTCCAATCACAATATTTTACCATTTAAATTGTTATTAGGTGGCTAAGTAATTACCATTAGAAGGGTTCCCGAAAAAGAACCTTTTTTATCCTCCGTACACTAAGGAAACTGGAAATCCAATTCCTGTAAAAGCTTCCCAAATTTGGAAAGTTCACCCTCCAGCCCTTATTATAAGTGACTGAGAAGGAGAGGCTTACCAAAACGGTATATCAGTTGCGTATCAGGATTGGACAAAATCGACTGTTTTAACCCAGATAGCCGGTTGCTAAACACCTATGCCTGAATACTGATGAAAAACCAATTCCGTGCGTTCTTCTGCCTTTTTTTGGCATTAACTACATTCGGCTTTACAGAAGCAAGGAATTTTTCAAGCATTACGGGTAATACCATAGCGAGCGCTCAGACCATTTGCAACAACACGGTTCCCGTTGCACTCACCGGATCATTACCAGGCGGCGGAACTGGTATCTACACTTATCAGTGGCAAGTCAGTTCAACTTCATCTACTGCGGGTTTTTCAAATATAGGTGCTGCTACCGGGCAGGGATATGCGCCTGGCGCACTCATTGCCACACGTTGGTACAAGAGAATCGTTTTCTCAGGAATCGAATCGGATACTACATCGGCTATTCAAATTACTGTTACACCTATCATCGTTCATGCTTCGAATACTATAACGGCTGTTCAAACTATTTGCAATGGATCAATACCCGCGATGCTTAATGGAAGTAGTCCAACTGGTGGAAGTGGAACGTATACCTATCAGTGGAATTCATCGCCGGATAATGCTACCTGGACAGCCATAGCTGGTGCCACGGGCATTAGCTATTTGCCACCGGCACTTTCTGCTACTACTTACTATCAAAGAATTGTGAGCTCAGGTGGATGTTCGGATGCTAGCGCTTCAATTAAAATTACAGTCACCCCTCTTATTGCCAACGATATTATTTCTGTTAATCAATCTATTTGTAATGGGCAGTCTCCGCTGGGACTTACCGGAACGACGCCTACAGGCGGATCCGGAGCTTATGCTTATCAATGGCTAAGCAGTACTACTTCCGCTACAACGGGCTTTGGAAATGCCGCAGGCGTAGCCACCGCACTGAATTATGCTCCCGGCGCGCTGACGCAAACCACCTGGTATC
>PLEB01000186.1 GCA_003136915.1 Chitinophagaceae bacterium | reverse complement strand
CTCAACGAAGCGGAAAGGCTCACCATCTTTGCCAAACTGCAGGGCCGCGATCGCCTGATCCAATTTCATAACCAGGCATGGGATGATTTGTGGAAGAGCGATATCAGCATTGAAGGCGATGAACAGTCGCAGCAGGATGTGCACAGCATGCTTTACCACCTCTATTCCTTTTCCAGGGAAGGAACATCGCTAAGCCTTTCTCCTATGGGATTGAGCGGGCTTGGATATAACGGCCATGTATTCTGGGATGCCGATCTCTGGATGTTTCCTGCCCTCCTCCTCCTTCATCCTGAAATTGCACGGTCCATGGTCGAATACAGATATGAGCGCCTGGAACCGGCAAAGAAAAATGCATTTTCCAACGGATACAAAGGTGATATGTTCCCTTGGGAAAGTGCTGCCAGCGGGGTGGAAGAAACGCCGGTCTGGGCGCTGAGCGGACCATTTGAACACCATATTACGGCCTGCGTGGGCCTGGCTGCCTGGCAATACTATTGTGTTTCCCAGGATAAAGTATGGCTGAAAGAAAAAGGATGGCCGATCATTTCCGCAACTGCAGATTTCTGGGCCTCAAGGGTGGAGAGAAACGGACCGGGCCATTATGATATTAAGAATGTGGTGGCTGCAGATGAATGGGCGGAGAACGTAGATAATGACGCATTTACCAATGGGGCCGCCAAAATGCTCCTTCTCCATGCTACGGACGCGGCGAAAATACTGGGGATTACGCCCGACCCTGATTGGGTGCTGGTGGCTGATAATATTCCCATTCCCCAACTCAGCAATGGGGTTACCCAGGAATATTCAGGTTATAGAGGAAACGGAATAAAACAAGCCGATGTGAACCTGCTTGCTTACCCGCTTAAATTAATTACCAATCCCAACCAGGTCCGTAAGGAACTCGTTTATTACCAATCGCGTGTACCCAATGCCGGAACGCCAGCCATGACCCAGGCCATTTTTGCGCTTTTATACGCAAGATTGGGCCAGGGAGATACTGCTTTTCACTTTTTCCAGGAGGCTTACCAGCCTAATCTGAACCCTCCTTTTCGCGTGATTGCGGAAACAAAAGGCGGTACCAATCCTTATTTTGCTACAGGTGCCGGTGGGATTATTCAAAGCCTGCTCATGGGCTTTGGGGGTTTGGATATTACGGCTAAGGGAATCGTGCAGATGCCGTCCAGACTACCTTCCAACTGGAAAAAGCTGACCATAACAGGGGTGGGCATTGACAAGAAAAATTATCAGGTTCAATAAAAAAAGTACTAATTTAGCGCGAACTGTGAAGAGAATTGCCGCCATACTGCTTATCTGTGTGCTCCTGTTCAATTGGATAGGCTATCAATTTTATACGGCATTCATGGAACAGCGTGCAGATGAAACGCTGATCGCCAGCCTGGATGAAAACAGTTACTCCGAATCCGATCTCATTTCAATTAAAGTTCCGGCTGTTCACCTTTCTTCTTATGTAAACGATAAAGAATTTGTGCGCGTAGACGGAAAAATAGAAATTGAAGGGGTGCAATATAATTATGTAAAGCGCCGCTTCGCGAATGATTCCCTCGAACTGATGTGCATTCCCAATAAAAAAGCTACACAATTACAATCTGCAAAAGAAGAATTTTTCAAACTGGTGAACGATCTCCAGCATCCGGGGCAGTCAAAAAAAGCCGATCAGCATACCAATTCATTCAAATGTTTTAATGGAGAATATTATGCCGTTCAGGATCAGTTTTCCATAAAAGAGCATTCAACTGTTTCTCTTAAAACAGTGGATCGTTATTTATTACAGATTCCTTCAGTTTCTCTTAGCCGGGCCGGTCAACCCCCGGATCTAGCATAGTACATTTTCAGTGTACTCATTACCCTCGCGGGTAAGCTATGCATCTGTTTCAAAAGACCAAATTCATGAACCATTATCTGATTGCCATTGCGCGTAACGCATGGACAATATTAAACTTCGATTATTTTATAACCGTAACCGAATTCCATTAACCATTAACTGCATCCTGTAATACATTAGCCAAAACATGTTAATTAACTGAAATGACACACAAACAAATTCTTAAACCGCTGATTGCAATTTTTGCCGCTGTATTGATTGAATCCTGCGCTTTGGCACAGTTGCCGGATGATGCCATCATGCTCGATAAAAAACAATTGTGTACGGGGTTCACCTACATGAATTCCCAATGGAAAGACTACTGGGAAGGAACGCTTAAAAGGACTAACCTGAACATGGGAACGGTAAGAACGCAATCCGGCATGTTCATGGGTGTATACGGAATCAGTGATAAACTCAATGTACTCACTTCTGTTCCTTACGTATGGACGCATGCCTCTGCCGGTACCCTGAGTGGTTTAGCAGGATTCCAGGATTTCGCTCTTGACCTCAAATGGGAAGCCCTGACCGAAAAGATCGGCAAAGGAACACTTTCACTGTTCGCCGTAGGTGGTTTCAGCACCCCGATGAGCAAATATGAAGCTGACTTCCAACCTATGTCAATCGGATTAGGCAGCACTAATATTTCCTATCGAATTACGGGCGACTATCAGCTGGGCATCTTCTTCGCCACTATATCCGGTGCATATGTTTGGAGAAGTAATATAAGAATAGACCGGACCTCTTACTACACGACCGAACTGCATAGTACCGATGAAGTGCAAATGCCAAATATGTTCAACGGCAATCTGAATGTTGGCATACGAAAGAAAAACCTGATCGCGGAAGCTGTGCTGATGAACATGACAACACTCGGGGGATTTGATATCCGTAGGAACGATATGCCTTTCCCCAGTAACCGGATGAACAGTACCAGTATAGGCGCTCACGGCAAGTATTTTATACCGTTCGTGACCAATCTGGAAGTGATCGGCGGTTATGACTATGTAATAAACGGCAGGGATATTCAGTTGCCCAGGAGCCGCAACGTCGGCAAGTCACAAACATTCACTGTCGGAATCTATTATATTCTGAGTTTAAAACACAACAAAAATTAGCGGAATGAAAAAAATATTCAACTCTTTTGCCTGCGTTTCTGTCATTGCCTTGCTTACCGTCAGTTGCAATAAGAGTATCAGTAATCGCACAGCCGGTTTGTCGGCATTGAGCGCCGACAATAATGATCTCAACGCCGGAGGTTGGAAAACCGTGCTGCTTTCCCGGCCAGACAGTTTTTCTGTGGCTGCTCCCGCGGCAACGAATTCTCCGGGTTACCTGGCTGATCTGAATGAAATTAAATCTTTACAACAAAACATTTCAAAAGACCAGCAGAATTCCATTAAATACTGGGCCGCAGGAAGTGCGCTGAGATGGAATGAGATCATGCGGGGACTGGTTGCCAAATAC
>PLEB01000028.1 GCA_003136915.1 Chitinophagaceae bacterium | reverse complement strand
AAAAAAAATGAAACGAATGCCTGTCCCGATTGTCATCTCATGGGTTGTATTACTTCTTTCCTGCAATAGCGGACCGGGAAAAGAAGAAGCTAAAGCGGTCGATACCACAGCTGCGGTTGCTGCTCCTGCAGATGTAAAACCTGTATTTACCCCTTTCAAAGT
Source organism: Chitinophagaceae bacterium (assembly GCA_003136915.1). GTDB lineage: Bacteria > Bacteroidota > Bacteroidia > Chitinophagales > Chitinophagaceae > Puia. The sequence goes on along the minus strand of PLEB01000028.1, from coordinate 6,667 downwards.
CGTAATGATCCAGCACCCGGTTAAGAATTTCGATAAATGGGAAGTAGAATACTTTGCGCATGATTCTGTGCGCAAAACTTATGGGATCACAGATTATTTGATTGGACGGGATTTGAAAGATTCCAACCTCGTTTATGTCATCGACAAAATGGACGATCTGCAAAAGGCTAAAACTTTTTCCACTCTGCCGGAACTGAAAAAAAGGATGAAGAAAGCAGGCGTAAGCGGCCCACCCACATTTTCCTATGCTGAAGTTGTGCGCAATGACGATTCCCCAACTGAATTAACAGAGCGTTTAATGGTAGCTCATCACGTAAAAGATTTTGATACCTGGTTAAAAGCATTTGATGGAGAAGGCACCGCTGTAAGAACTGCCAATGGACTGGTTGACCGGGGATTGGCCCGAGGCATAGTTGATTCCAATATGGTATATGTTGTTTTCGCTGTCAGTGATATGGCAAAAGCAAAAGCAAGGGCGGCTTCACCCGAATTAAAAAAGATTATGAAGGATGCCGGGGTGGATGGACCTCCAACGATTCGCTGGTACAGATTGGTTAAATGACCCTGTTCAGTGTAAGTACCCCTTTATCGCAGAAAGTTTACATTTTAATAAATGAAGAACCTCCCTTTATTTTTTAAGGGAGGTTTTCTCATGCTCGGGCTACTTGGGTCTACTCCTTCTTAGAAAAAACTCCGATTCTGTGGCGTTTGGGCAATTCTTCGTTTTACTCTCTTAAATTACTAATTTAGTAGAACATTTTAGGCTGAAGATTTGCTCAAGCATTTTCATTCCCATGTGTTGCCCGTCAAACCTGAAATAAAAAATATGAAATCGCTGACAGTCATTTTAATGATCTTTTCAATGTTATCGGTTTCCTGCAGTAAAAAAAGTGGCTCAGGAACGCCCGTTGTCACACCATCCGACTTAACCATCAGTGCCGTTGTAAGTACTGACAGCAGTGGTAACGTTTCATTTACTGCCTCTGCAACCAATGCAGTTAAATATGATTATGATTTTGGAAACTATATTGCACAAAATGATGTTGGTGGAAATATTACCTATAAGTATCCCTTTTCGGGCACCTATACGGTAACAGTCACTGCAAAAAGCGCCGGGGGGCAAACGATTTCAAAAACAATTTCGGTGAGTGTCGCCGTTGCACTTACCCTGGCATGGTCTGACGAGTTTGATACGCCGGGTTCTCCTGATCCTTCCAAATGGGGATTCGATATTGGAACAGGCAGCGGAGGATGGGGCAATAATGAATTGGAATACTATACGAACAGGCAGGCGAATGCCATTGTTTCCAACGGAACACTGAAGATCATTGCCACGAAAGAATCATATGATGGCAGCGCATATACCTCTGCAAGGATGCTGACGAACAATCTATATTCATTTCAATATGGCAGAATTGATGTGCGTGCTAAATTACCTGCCAGTATTGGTACCTGGCCGGCCATTTGGATGTTGGGAAATAACTTTGCCACCGCAGGATGGCCGGCATGTGGTGAAATCGATATCATGGAACAAAGCGGCAGCGCGAAATCCACCATCTATGGCACCTTGCATTATCCTACCGAAGTAGGTCAGTACGGCGATGGGTCCACTACACCGATTACCACCGCGAGCACAGCTTTTCACGTATATTCAGCTATGTGGACGCCCGCGTCTATCCAGCTTTCCGTGGATGGTGTTGTGTATTATACTCTAACCAACAATCTTGGTATACCATTTAACCAGCAATTTTTTATTATTTTAAACGTCGCCATGGGCGGGAATTTTGGAGGATCGGTTGATCCTGCCTTTACCACGGATCAGATGGAAGTGGATTATGTTCGTGTATATCAATAATCTAAAGGCAAATAGGAAACGATTAAAAAGAGGAAACAAGAATATCAAATTTTGCAGGCTGCAAAGTAATCGCAGTTATGATTTCTAAATTATCTTCCCCTTCAGCGCTTTTACTACGGCTTCAGATTTTGAATGAACCTGCAATTTTTTATAAATATTTTTAATATGCCCGCTTACAGTGTCTATACTAATAAAACAAGTGGATGAGATCATTTTGTAGCTCATTCCTTCGACCAGGGATTTCAATATTTCTCTTTCCCTTTCTGTCAGATTGTTGGCCTCTTTGAAAGATGAAAATGAATTATTCTTGAACATCTTCAACACTTTACTGGCCACACTGGGTGTCATAGGAGCACCACCATCATAAATTTCTTTGATAGATGAAAGGATAAGTGCTGGTGGCGTATTTTTCAGAATATATCCTTCCGCACCATTACAAATTGAATCGAATATTTTATTATTATCCTCGAAGATAGTTTCCATCAAGACTTTTACCTCAGGAAATCTCTCCTTCAATATTTTTACAGCTTCTATTCCTGAAATACCGGGCAATTCAATATCCATCAGAACCACATCAGGTTTTGTTTCCTCTATTTGCTTCATCATCAAGTCGCAATTGGCAAAAGCGCCAACACATTGAAAGCCATCAGTTCCGTCAATAAGCTGATACAGGCCTGTGCGCAAGTTGTGGTTGTCTTCATATATGGCGACCCTTATGCTCATAATCTTAAAAGTAATTCTGTACTTGTTCCTTCACCTATAGTCGACTCAATTTTTATTTGCGCCTTCATTTCTTTTGCCCTGCTTTGTATATTGTTCAATCCATTGCCATTGGCGGGTACTAAAGGATCAAATCCTTTTCCATTATCCCGGATAATTAATTTTACGGATGAGCCTTCAATGGATAATTGTATGGAAGCAAGCGTAGCCTCAGAATACTTTACTAAATTGTTTAAAGATTCTTTGAAGATGAGAAAAAAATTTCGCCGCATTTCCATTGATAGCTTTATATGATTTAGGTTTTCATTCGCATGAAAGGTAAACTCAATGTTTTTTGCCCGCAATAAATTAAATGCAAGTGAACGCATGCGTAGTATAATATTCTCAAAAGAATCATTGGCAGGATTGACGGCCCAAACAATATCGCTCATTGAATCAATTACTTTTCTTGAACTGTCACCAATCATTTCAAGTGCTGCTTGTTTTTTATCGGGGTCCTGTTGAGCAATCTGGCTGTATATGGAGATGCTGTTGAGCGTACTGCCAATATCATCATGCAAGTCGTGCGCAATTTTGTTACGGATGGCTTGCAATCGTAAAACCTGATTGAGCCGATAGCGGTAAATACTGTACAGTACCAATATTACGAAAACAAATTCTATCGTACGAAACCAAATTGTTTTCCACCAGGGAGGAGTAACGGTGAAGAAATAATTCAATTCATTACTCCAAAAGCCTTCGCTGTTCATAGCTTTTACTTTGAAGGTGTAATCGCCATTCGGTAAGTTGCCATATGGCGCTTCATTTCTATCGGTAATTGCGCTCCAGTTTTTATCTAATCCATCCAATTTATATTGATATTTTACTGCGTAAGGGCTTTTTAAAGTAATACCAATAAATTTAAAGGTCACGTAATTATTGTTATATGCCAGACTTAAGTTTTCGGGTACGCTGTACCATTTGGATAAATTATCAAATTTAAACCCGCTGAGAGTCACGCCATTACCAAGAAGTAATGTTGTATCTTTTTTTTCTGCTAACAGGGGCCAATTGATATTTTCATTAAAAAGGGCCACGTTGCTTAATTGGATATTTGGTGGAATGCTGTCCGGTATTTCTCCTTCGGGATGGTAGCAGGTTAATCGGTCTCCGGTTCCGACCCAGATCGTACCGTGACTATCTTCTAAAATTGAATTTTGATAACAATTCAGTCCTAAAAAACCATCTGCACTCAAATAATTTTTAAATAAAGGTGCTCCGATATCTGATTTTGTTTCAATAGAATTTTTAGCAGGCGGATAATTGTCTTGGCTTATCATCCTGTTCAAGCCTCGGCGGGTGCCGAACCAGAGATTTCCTTTTTGATCTTCCATCAGGCTGGTAAGGTTATTATTGCTTAAACCCTGGTCAGTGCTGTAATTGGTAAAAGTTTTTCCGTCATATTTGTCCACTCCGCCACCGCTTGTGGCGATCCAGATATTTCCGTTTCTGTCCTCTAAAGTACCGGTCACCTGATTGTTGGACAGTCCGCCGGCAATTGTAAAATTGGTAAAGGAGTGGCCATCATATTTATTGGCTCCCGCGCCCCAGGTGCTGCTCCAAATATTTCCGGCTTTATCTATCATTAAATTAACTATCTCGCTGCTCAACCCCTGGGCGCTGCTAAAATGCGTGAAAGATTCTCCATCGAACTTAATAATACCTCCGCCATAAGATCCGAACCAAAGATGTCCTTCTTTATCTTCCACCATGCTCCACACACCCTCATTGCTGAATCCTTCGGCAGCGTTATAGTTCGTAAAAGTTTTTCCATCAAATTTACTTAAGCCTTTGCCTTGAGTTCCGAACCAAATATTTCCAGCATTGTCCTCCAGTATGCTAAACACAACGTCATTGCCCAGGCCCTGCGCAGTGGTATAATTGGAGAAAGTTTTTCCATCGTATTTACTTACGCCACCTCCCCATGTTCCGAACCAAAGATTTCCTTTTTTGTCCTCTAAAATGCTCATCACATTATTATTTGTCAATCCCTGGTTAGTGGTATAATGTGTAAAAGATGTTCCCTGGTAATTACAGACCCCGCCGCCATTGGTACCAAACCAAAGATTACCTGTTCTGTCTTCCATTATGCAAAAAATAATATCATTGCTTAAACCTTCGGCAGTAGTATAATGAGTGAAAGATTTCCCATTGAATTTACAAACCCCACTGCCCTGTGTACCGAACCAGAGATTCCCGGTGTTTTCTTGACGAATGCTAAGAACGATATTATTGCTAAGACCCTGTGCAGTAGTATAATTCGAAAAAGATTTTCCATCGTATTTTGTAACACCAGCATTTGTACCGAACCAAAGAATTCCGGTTTTGTCTTCCAATATGCAATTAACAATATCATTGCCTAATCCGTGAACAGTCGTATAATTCATGAAAGATTTTCCATTGAATTTACTCACTCCTCCGCCTTGTGTGCCGAACCAAAGATTCCCTGATTTGTCTTCCAATGCGCAACGGATTAAATTATTACATAAGCCCTGCGCAATAGTATAATTTGTAAAAGATCTTCCATTGTACATTGAAATGCCACCGTCCGTGCCAAGCCAAAGATTTCCTGATTTGTCTTCCAGTATGCTGCGAACATTATTATTGATTAACCCCTCAGCGGTTGAATAATGCGTAAAAGTTTTCCCATCAAATTTATCAAGTCCTCCGGCATAAGTGCCGAACCAAAGATTCCCTGCTTTGTCTTCAAGAATGCTCCAGACTGCATTGTTGCTCAAGCCCTGGACATTGGTATAATGCGTAAAATATTTTCCATCGTATTTACTTACTCCTCCACCATACGTACCGAGCCAAAGATTCCCTGCTCTGTCTTGTATCATGCAGCGGATAATATTATGCTTTAGCCCCTGCAATATTTTAAATGAACTGAAGCTTTCGGGGTCTAAATCTTTTATAGAAGCGTCCTTGACAATCACCACTTCGGGTATGCCTGCTGTTACAGAGATGCCGTTGGCAGATACAATGTTTGGAAGTCTAAAGCTGTCTTTACCCGGAGTGAATATGCGCGGATTGCCGGCTAAGGCAATTTGTGGAATTCCTGCAGAATGTTCGTGAGAAATGATCTGAGTTACTTTAGGTTTACCGGCAAGTCTACTTTTTACTTCGCCAACCGGCACTATTCGGGGCGGGAAGGTGCTGGCTTTAGCTATAACATACCCATTTGCTTTTACCACTCTTGGAGCGCCCGGATCCAGGTTGTTTAGCTGCTTCGGCTTCCAGCATGAATATTGAATCGTGGAAAGGAAAACGATATAAACATATATTTTTTTTCTGTTTGAAAAGAAAGTGGGATTAATAATTTCAAAATGTGAATTCCTTTTCATTCAACAAAGATAAAACTATGGTTTTGAGAAATTATACCCCCTAAACAGGCTGGAAAATCTCATGTTCATTACAATTAGCTGGTCAATACAACCAGTTTACATTGTTGTCGGCACTCCCGAATTGCCCTTTCTTTGTCCGAATAACAAACTCTGATCCTTCTTGCTTTCATTGTTCTCTCAGGCCATGATGTTTACGTACCGTGAACCGGGGTTTAACCAATTTTCTTAGCGATTTAAATCTATCATCAAGTTTTTTCAATCATTTCTTCATTAACAATTAAATCAACATTTATGAAACAATTATTCATTTCACTAAAAAACAAGGCGATCGGCAGGATGTTGTTTTGTTTGATTTTATTAACCGGTAGTTTTATTGCCTGCAATAAAACGGATCATTTTCTGATTCAGGACTATAATGATGCCTCCAGGTTTTCTTCTGATGTGATAGATAAATGGATCACTATGCAGATTCGCCTGGAGCGTGATGCAACCGCTATTCCTAATGTCGCATTCGTGCGATACTATGCTTATTCCGGTATTGCGGCGTTTGAAGCGCTGGCTCCGGATAATGCTATAGGTAAGTCCAATATTTCAAAATGGAATGGATTAACTAATCTTCCCCGCCCCGATGGATTTAGTAAATACTATCTTCCTGCAAGTGTAAACACGGCTTTGGCTGCAATGAACAGAAGTATTTTCACCACAGCGA
>PLEB01000197.1 GCA_003136915.1 Chitinophagaceae bacterium | reverse complement strand
GATTCAATGGGCAAAAACAAGGGAGGAAATAGATTTTATATACGGAGAAACAAACATGAACAATCTGGCTTCCATCCGCGTGTTGGAAAAAAATAAATTTGAATCCTTCGATCTGCAACAAAATATGAAATGGTGGAGAATTAAGACTTCAGAACTTTAAAGAAACGCCTGTATAATTATGCGGGGTGATTTTTTTCAATTCCTGTTTCACGACGGGCGCAATTTTCAACCCATCAATAAATGCATGGATCGATTCACGGGTAATTCCATTTTTCCCCCGGGTAAGATCCTTGAGCGCTTCATAGGGCTTGGGGTAATCCTCTCTGCGCAGGATCGTTTGTATCGCCTCCGCAACTACGGCCCAGTTCTCGTCCAGATCCTGTTTTAATTTTTTTTGATTCAGAACCAGTCTTCCAAGTCCCCGCTCAATGGATTTTAATGCAAGGATAGTGTGGGCAAACGGCACGCCGATACTTCGCAGCGTAGTGGAATCTGTAAGGTCGCGTTGCAGCCGGGAAACGGGAAGTTTGCCGGACAGGTATTCAAAAATTACATTGGCCAGGCCGAGATTTCCTTCTGCATTTTCAAAATCAATCGGATTTATTTTGTGTGGCATGGCAGAAGAACCAACTTCTCCATCCTTAGTTTTCTGTTTAAAATAATCCAGGGAAATATAGGTCCAGATATCCCTGCAAAAATCTTTCAGAATGGTATTGATCCTTTTTATATTGTCGAAATGCGCCGCTAGCATATCGTAGTGTTCAATTTGGGTAGTGTATTGCTGCCTTTTCAAGCCCAGCTTATTTTCAACAAAGTCATTCGCCAGTTTGATCCAATCTTTTTTCGGGAAGGCAACATGATGAGCATTAAAATTCCCGGTTGCGCCGCCGAACTTGGCCGTGAATGGGATCTGGATAAGGAGTTCAATCTGGTTTTCAAGTCTTTCCACAAATACCATGATCTCCTTGCCCAGGATGGTAGGAGAAGCGGCCTGCCCATGCGTTCTTGCCAGCATGGCAATATCACTCCACGGATCGGCCAGTAACCGGAGTTGCTTTTTCAGGCTGAGGATAAAGGGAATATATTCGATCTCCACGGCGTGTTTCCAAAGCAGGGGTATAGCGGTATTATTTATATCCTGTGAAGTAAGTCCGAAATGGATCCATTCCCGGGTATCAGCATCTTTGCCGAGTTCCAGCCTGGCTTTCAGGAAATATTCAACTGCCTTTACATCGTGGTTTGTGATTCTTTCTGTTTTTTTGATTTCACGCGCATCCTCCAGACTGAAATTTTCTACAATGGATCGCAATTGCTTTTCCGTTCCGGCAGAGACCGCGAAGAATTTTTTTTCGGCCAGAAAGAGAAAATAATCCACTTCCACCCGGATCCTGTACTTCATCAATGCAAACTCGGAGAAGTATTCACCCAACTGGGATAGCTGATTCCGGTACCTTCCGTCAAGCGGGGAAATGGCAGTAAGTGCATTAAGGTCCATATTGTCGTTTGCCAATGGGTAAATTATTCAGGCTGCTAACCTACTTTTGCAGCCAAATTTAAACTAATCGCGTTGGACAGAAAAATAAGGGTGGGCGCTGTGAGCTATCTGAACACCAAACCACTGCTCTATGGGATCGAAAGATCGCCGCTATTGGAAAGAATGGAGCTTATCACGGATCATCCGGCCAGCATTGCAGAAATGTTGCTGAAAGACGAGATAGACATTGGTCTTGTACCCGTGGCCATCATTCCGGAGATGAGGGAATATTATATCAATACCCGGTATGTTATCGGTTGCAACGGGCCCGTGGGTTCGGTTTGCCTGTTTAGTCAGGTTCCCGTAAAAGAACTGCGGAAGGTCCTGATGGATAACGAAAGCAAAACCTCCGTGGCACTGGCTAAGATCCTGCTGAAAGATTATTGGAAAATTAGCCCTGAATACGAGGAAGCGTCCTCTGGATTTCTGGAAGAAATAAAGGGCGGCACAGGAGCCGTGGTGATCGGTGACCGGGCATTGAAACAAAGATCCATTTCATCTTACGGTTATGATCTCGGAGAGGCATGGAAAAACATGACGGGTCTGCCATTTGTCTTTGCTGCCTGGATCAGTAATAAAAGGCTGGACCCGGGCTGGGTCGAGGCATTTGATGAAGCGAATGGAAAAGGAGTCCGGCAAATTGACCAGGTAATAGAGGGGCTGCCGGATGACCTCATCAATTTGAAGGAATATTACACGCGGTACCTGAGCTATGAACTTGACGCGGAAAAAGAAAAAGGGCTGGAAGCTTTTCTTAAGAAGATAAAGCAATAAAAGTTTTGGTCGTCATTGGAATTAGGCCGGGTTAATTAGGTTCCCGAAAGCAAAAAATATTAAGCTGAATATCGTAAGGTATCAGAGGGTTTTTAGTCCTGGTAAAAGGAGTTTTGTATACTTCGGTTGCTTCTTTTATGTAATAGGTAAATCCGCAATTTTTGATCACATCAATCAATTCAGCCAATTCATTTTGTTGAATAAAGTTTCCGTGGTACTCGACGAATAGGTTATTAACGAAATGCAGATTATCCCTGATATCTTTTATTACTAAAAATTCAGCTCCTTCTATATCTATCTTTAAGAAATCCACTTTACGGTTTAAATAATCCTTTAGTCGTATTGCCTTAACATCTATCGTACCGCCATTTTTGACAGTTTCAATTTTGCTGGACATAGAACCTTCGCTCGCAAATTTTAAGATCGTATTTTCTATCCAGACAGCTTCTTTTTTTAACGTAACTCGGGAAAAACCGAATGACCGGACATTTTTTTCCAAAAGATTGAAATTCTGTTCATCGGGTTCAAAAGCTACGATCTCAGCCCCAGGATACTTCCATTTCATGTAAATCACGCTCAGGCCGATATTCGCACCACAATCTATAATATATGGTTCTGCAGGCAGATCTTGTTTATAGATTTCATCCAGGAAAATCTCATTAATTCCATGAAGCAGTTCCGTTGAACTTAAAAAAGAAAGCTCCTTTCCAAGAATATGTTGGGTACGCAGTTTCCCGGGTTCAAGATGTTTATAACGGATCAGGCGGAGCCGGTTAATTCCGACATGCCCATAGGGATTGTTCAGGATCTTACCTAACCTCGTTCGAATTCCATGAAGGATATTTTTGACAAAGGACTTATTTTGCATCTATATTATTTCAGGAAGCGTACAATTTACAGAGAACACCTGAATTCCATCAAATCTGGTTTTGAATATGTTTTCCATTATTGTTTGTTCAATAAACAGGTCCTATCTGGAAGCATTGAAAACAAACATCCTTTCAACGATTGGTCAGCC
>PLEB01000263.1 GCA_003136915.1 Chitinophagaceae bacterium | reverse complement strand
ATCCGGATTCCTTGCTCAGCATATACTCCGCATCCAGCGCGGGCAGCGGAATGCTTCCGCGTGTTACAGCGAATGTGTTTAATGTATGTTCCCTGAGCATTTCCAGATTCGCTGTACTGGCACCGGGTCCCCGTAATAGTTTCTTTATCCTTTCGGGGGTAATGCCGTTCCCGGCCACAAGGGAATCATTCACTTTAATAAACTGGTCGCCGACCTGCAGACCTGCCTTGTCACTCGGACCGCCGGCCAGCACATTGATAACATTTACGGTATCGCTCAGGATCTGAAATTCTACTCCTATGCCCTCAAAATTTCCTTCAAGGTCCTCATTCATCTCTTCCCGGTCCATGGCCGGGATGAAATAGGAGTGAGGATCCAAATGGGCCAGCATTCCCCCGATAGCGTCCTCACTCATGGAGTCGGTGTTCACCGAATCCACATACTTGTTGTCAATGATATCCAGTACCTCTTGTACCCGGTTGAGTTTTCCTGTCTTGAAGAATCCGCCGGTACTCACATTTGGATAGAGTCTGAACCCGATCAGCATGCCCAGGATCATGACCACCGCAAATAGGAGGGGCAGCCATACTTTCAGTTTTTTCATTTACTTGATTTCTCCGTAGTCGGCTGCAAATTAAGCAAATGAGCTGAACCGGATGGAAAGTTCCTGATGAATGGTTTGTCACAAATTGCATTATACCTTCGTCCCGGAGATTTACCGTAAGAAAAACAATTAATAATGTCCATACTGATTGCTGACAGCGGATCTACCAAGGGCGAATGGTGTTTGCTTCAGGAGGGAAAAAGGAAAAAGATTATTGAAACCCAGGGTGCCAGTCCTTATTTCTTGAATGAATCCCAGCTTATAGAGCTGTTTCAAAGAGAATTGGTGCCTGGATTGAAGAATCTGCGCCCTTCTTCCATATTTTTTTACGGAACGGGTTGCGCAGCCGCCTCAAACCGGGCCATGGTGAAAAGAGCACTTCAAAAGGTTTTTCCTGAAGCACAATGCACCGTAGAGAATGATCTGACCGGCGCTGCCAGAGCCCTTTGCGGAAATAACAAAGGCGTCATCGCTATTCTGGGTACGGGGAGCAATTCCGGATATTACGACGGGAAAAAAATTGTAAAGAACAGTCCGGGCCTGGGGTTTATCCTCGGCGACGAAGGCAGCGGTGCTTACCTGGGGAAGAAAGTGTTGCAGTATTTCCTATACAAGACTTTCGACGAAACACTCGCATTGAAATTCAATCAGCAATACCGAACGGATTCAGCTGAAATTCTTGACAGGGTCTATAAAAAGCCCCTTCCCAACCGCTATATTGCTTCCTATGCCATGTTTCTGGCGGAAAACCGGGGGCATTTTATGACAGAGAATATCATAGAGGACGGCCTCAATGATTTTTTCTTTACCCATCTGTGCAAATACCCGGAGGTTTGGAAGACCCAGGTGCATTTTGTGGGCAGCATCGCCTATGGATTTCAGGATATGCTGAAAGAACTTTGTGCTGCCTATAAATGGGATTTGGGTAAAGTATTGCGCAAACCGATGGACGGACTGATCGTTTATCATAAATCAAGATAATGGAATTCGAAAAAATTACGGAAGAACAGGGGCAATACCGCCATCTCGAAAAGATGACCATCCGCGAACTCCTTACTTTAATGAATAAGGAAGACCAACAGGTTCCGAAGGCGGTGGGAAAAGCTATTCCCCAGATTGAAAAGCTGGCGGCACTGATAACTGATAAGATGCTGGCTGGCGGGAGGTTGTTTTATCTGGGAGCGGGCACCAGCGGGCGACTGGGTATTCTGGATGCCAGCGAAATTCCGCCGACATTCGGAATGCCTTATGGATTGATCATCGGATTGATTGCGGGCGGTGAGGAAGCCATCCGTACGCCCGTTGAAAATGCGGAAGACGACAGGAAGCAGGGCTGGCTGGACCTGGGTGAGTATGATGTAAGTCCAAAGGATGTGGTTATCGGGATTGCTGCAAGCGGCACAACGCCATACGTGATCGGCGCTCTGGAAACCTGCAGGGAAAATAAGATCAGTACGGGCTGTGTTACATGTAATCCGGGAACTCCCCTTGCCCAAGTATCTGATTTTCCTGTAGAGGTGGTTGTAGGTCCGGAATTCGTTACAGGCAGTACGCGCATGAAAAGTGGTACTGCACAAAAGCTGGTTCTGAATATGATCTCTACAACTGTGATGATCCGGATCGGCCGGGTGGAAGATACGCGGATGGTGAACATGCAGCTCACAAACAGCAAACTGATCGATCGCGGAACCAGGATGCTGATGAATCAATCCGGAATTAAGGATTATGAAACGGCCAAAGCACTGTTGTTGAAATACGGAAGCGTTAAGAAGGCCGCGGAGAGTAGGAAAAAGGTTGATTGAAAGAGTTGATGGTTGATGGTTGATGGTTGATGCTTGATGGGAATCAGGTGCGAATTCGCACATAAAGTCCATCAACCATCAACTATCAACCATCAACGCTGAAAGCAAGAAATTATTAATTTTATGTACCTAAATGCACGACATAGAACCATACTATAACTGGCGACATATCTATATAAGCGAAGAGGATGAACGTTCGCCTTTTTATGGAAGAGTGTATTCTGAATTTGAATATTCCCAGGCCATTTACAATTACCTCATTCATCCACAATGGGATGATTTCGGATCGCATACCTTGTATCTGAAAGTGATCCTGGCTGACTATGAAGAAAAATATGTTATCATAGAGCTGATTGGGGAATGGAACGATGCCATTGAAAACGATATCATGAATCTGAAGCGGGAAGTGGCCGACAAGTTTATGTTTCAGGGGATATACAAATTCATCCTCATCTCAGAAAACGTACTCAATTTCCACAGCGGGGACAAGGACTATTATGAAGAATGGAACGAAGAAGTTCAGGAAAATGGAGGATGGTTAGTCTGTATCAATATGCCGGAACAAACGCAATATGATTTTCGAAGGGCCAGACTGGATCGATATATGGATCTGATGGAACAACCCGACTGGCGCATATTCAAACCTTTTCACCTCTTCCGTTTGGTGGAGGCGTTTGAGAAAAAACGACTGGAGGAATGAAGAAGGGTTGATGGTTGATAGTTG
>PLEB01000421.1 GCA_003136915.1 Chitinophagaceae bacterium | reverse complement strand
TATATACTTATTTGAAAAGTCCGGCTACGATAGGATATGATGTTGATAATACGACCGTTCCCAGAACATCTTTCAATTACAACCTGCGCGGCGCCACCCTGGCGGGCCCGATCATCAGGAACAAGCTGTTTTTCTTTTTAAGCGGCGAGCAGGTGAGGCAAACCCAGCCGGCCAGCGGTATTGTTGCATCGGACGCCAGTCATAGTCCGGGAGGAAATGTATCTCAGGCCAATGCAGACACGCTAACTGCTTTGAAAAATTTCCTGGTGCAGAAATACAACTATGATCCGGGATCATTCGAAGGCTTTACGTTCAATACGAACAGCGATAAGATCACAGCCAAAATTGACTGGAACATAAATAGTAGAAGCACGCTTACAGTCAAGTATAATTATTTGAAATCATCAGCAGATCAATTTGCAAGTACCAGCAGGCCGGGAACCGGACAGGTCACCGGTGGCCAACCCGGAACATTATCACTTCCCTTTTTCGGGAGCGGCTACGTGATCAATAATAATTTCAATATCGTGATTGCAGAGTTGAACACGCGGTTTGGAAACAAATCATCCAATAAACTTCAGGTAGGTTATACGGCATTAAGAGATTTCCGCTCTCCGCATTCTTCTTCCCCCACTTTCCCATTGGTTGATATTCTGAATGGCGGAACGATCTATACGACATTCGGCTACGAAATGTATACTTACAACAATATCCTGAATACCGATTCTTACCAGTTTTCCGATATTTTCACAGCCTATAAAGGATCCCATGAAATAACCGTGGGCACCCAGGATTATTACAAGAAATACAAGAATGCCTTTGCCCCAGGTTACCAGGGCGTTTACCAATTCAACAGCCTGACTGATTTCTACAACAGTGCAATGAACGGAGTTGCTAATGCTAAAACCTATTATCTCCAATATTCAGCATTAAAGGGTGGTGCATTCCCGTTTGCGTTTGCAGGTTCAACAGAACTGGGTTTCTTTGCGCAGGACAAATGGCGGATTACGAATAATTTTACGCTGACCTATGGACTCCGCGTGGATGCTACGATCTACAAACAGTCGTTCACTGACAATCCTTACTTCGACGCGCTGGCCTTTAAGGGAGGAGCTACATACAATATCGGGAAAGCACCGGCAACACAGCCGCTTATTTCGCCAAGGCTTGGCTTTAACTGGGATGTGAAAGGTGACCGGACCTTGCAATTAAGAGGCGGCCTCGGTATATTCTCCGGACCTCCCCCATTTGTATGGATCAGCAACCAGGCCAGCAATAATGGTATTCAGTTCGGTTCATTCACCAATACCAATGTTGCCTTTAGTGCTGACCCGAATGCCTACAGGCCTGCTGCCGGTGCAGCCAATACCTCGTATAGCACGGCCCTTACAGATAAAAATTTCAAATACCCTTCGGTGTTGAAATCAAGCGTGGCCGTGGACAAAAAACTTGGAGATACCTGGATCCTCACACTGGAAGGCACCTATGCAAAGGATATTGATGCTGTTTACTATTCGAATGTAAACCTGAATGAATCCAACGCATTTCCTCTGGCCGGCGCAGACAACAGATTGCGCTACCTGACCGTACCCAACAGTAACAAGTATTATTTTTCCGGCAGCTCGCTCAACAATCCCAACATCGGAAACGCGATCCTGATGAGCAATACCAGCAAGGGATATGCTTACACACTAACATTCCGGATTCAAAAATCCACGCGCAATTTTGACATGTCTGCCGCATACACCTACAGCAGCGTCAAGAACACCGCAGAAGGAGGCAGTACGGCATCATCACTTTGGAGCGGGAGAGGAGTGGCCAATACCGATCCAAATGCGCCTAATCTCGCATATGCTTCTTATTACCAGCCGCACCGGGTAATTGCATCGGGATCTTATCACGTGAGCTATGCCAAGTATTTCACTACTTCGGTCGGAGCAATTTTTGAAGCGGCTCCTGCGGGCGTTGCTACTTTTGTATACAATGGAGATCTGAATGGTGATGGTAATACAGGAAACGATTTGATTTTTATTCCGGCAAATGCAAGCCAGATAAATCTTGTCAAATCCGGTTCAGGCGGACTGGGTACGGGTGTAAGCACCGATCCCCGGACGCCCGCGCAAATATGGAACCAGTTGAATAATTTCATCAGCCAGGATCATTACCTGAATTTCCACCGGGGAAGTTACGCCCAGGCGAATGCGGCAGTATATCCTTTCTTTAAACAACTGGATATGAATATTACGGAAGATATCTCCGTAAAAACCGGAAGTGAAATGAGACATACCCTCCGTCTCTCACTGGATTTGCTGAATGTCGGTAATTTCCTGAACAGAAACTGGGGACTTCGTAAAACACCATATCTCACGAATTTCCTTAAGTATGAAGGGTTGGCTGCGGATGGCAAAACGCCCAGCTTCTCCTTCAGTTACCTGGATCCGGCAAATCAGGTTCCGCTCACGAGTACATATACGAATAACACCAGTATCAATGCAGCTACCGGGCAGTCTTCGCGCTGGCAAATGCAGTTCGGGATCAGATACTTGTTCAATTAATGTATGAAATAAAAATGCCGCTTATGAAATATAAGCGGCGTTTATTTTTTTCCCCAGCCCCATCTCAAAAAATCCGGCATGGCCAGGGCCCAGGTGGCCGCATCATGAGTTCCACCGGGTATCTCCAGGTAAAAAATATCTTCCTTGGCAGAATACCCTTTTTTTATCAGTTCCGCGATCAGATCCTTCGTATCATCTATGGAATCGATGATCCCATTATTATTTCTGTCCTCCTCTTCATCTGCCGTGCCGCATTCAAAAAAGAATTTAAATCCAGGCGCGTAATGTCCATCGTGGATCAGGTTATGCATCAGCCGGTGGCTCTCGTCCCTGTACTGGGGATCGTCCTTATCCACGCTCCTCCACCACAGGGATCCGGAAAATACACCAGCGGTCCTGAATACCTGCGGATGTGCCCAGGCTATATCCAGCGCACTCAGGCCGCCTAAAGAAAAGCCGGCAAAACCCCAATCTGTAAAATCGGTTTCCGGAAGGAGCTTTCTAATAAACGGCATTAATTCCCTGAGAACGAAAAAACTGTATCTCGGAGCGTGAAGTCCCCTGCTATGGTAATCGGGGGCATGCGCGGTTCCATATTCCAGTTTCCGCTGGGGACCGGCATGGATCCCGACACAGAGCAGGGGTTGAATGGAATTTGAATGATAGAGCTTATCCAGCAGTTCCTTAAACAGCATCTTGTCCAGTTCCTGGCCGTCATTGATGAGCAGGACCGGAAGCTGGTTAAAGGGTGAATAGGGAGGCAGGTAGAGGTCTGCCTGAACACTCCTTCCCAGAGCAGCGGAATAGATTGTCTGGGGTTCGCTCTTAATTGTTTCCGTATTTACGGATTGCATAGTTTCAAAAATAATGAAGAATCCGGAGTTGATTTGTTTTTGTAGCATTTTAAAAATAAATTTGATCAACCCCCCAATCGGTTCTTATGAACATAAAGGAAGAATATCACAAATGGCACTCCCCATCGCTAAACAGGGATGTTGAAATGCTTGTATTCGGCCACGCCGGCCAACCCGTTATTTTGTTTCCAACTTCACAGGGCGCTTATTACCAGAATAAGGATCAGGGCATGATTGAAGCTGCAAGATGGTTTCTCGAAAACGGAAAGGCGAAAATTTATTGCCCGGATAGTCTTGATGGCGAAACCTGGTATAACAAATCAGTTCCACCCGGCGTCCGGGTGCACAATTATGAATGTTATGACCGTATGCTCGAAACTGAGCTGGTGCCCTGGGCACAGCATGAAACGGGTTATGAAAGAATGGCGCTCGCGGGCTGCAGTTTCGGAGGATACCACGCTGTAAACACATCATTCCGTCATCCTCACCTGGCCAGTTATTGTTTCTCCATGAGCGGTGCTTTTAATATCAGGCAGTTTGTGAACGGTTATTATGACGACTCGGTTTATTTCAATAACCCGGTTGATTTTATTGTCGATGACAACAATCCTAACCTTTGGAAGATGGGCATCGTACTCGGCACCAGCGAACATGATATCTGCAAAGTGGACAACGAGCGGCTTAGCGTCATCCTTCATCATAAAAATATTAACCACTGGCTGGATGTGAGGCCGAATGCAAGTCATGACTGGCCGGTTTGGCGGGAAATGTTTCCGCATTACTTATCTTTAATGCATAGCAGCTGACGCGGTTGATGGTTGATGGTTGATGGACATCCGTGAAAATTAACTTCTCAAATTAGGTTCGATCGGGACAATTTAATCTGCAAAATCATATTTTGAAATTTTCCCCTGAAGTCCATCAACCATCAACCAACAACCATCAACGAAAAATAAGTAAGCATGAAAAAAATCGGAATCCTCTATGGTCAGGAACGAAGTTTCCCCATGGCATTCATCGAGGCTGTGAATGGGAAGAATGTGCGGGGCATCCGTGCAGAGCCTGTGTATATCGACAAAGTGGTCCAGGGTGATTCCAGCGGTTACGCTGTGATTATTGATCGCATTTCTCAGGACGTTCCTTTTTACCGCGCCTATCTTAAAAACGCTTCGCTCACCGGAACCGCGGTCATCAACAATCCGTTCTGGTGGAGCGCCGACGAAAAATTTTTCAACAATGCACTGGCTACAAGAATAGGAGTGCCTGTTCCCAAAACGGTGATCCTGCCTTCGCGGGAATTGCCCGAAGACACTTCGTCCCTCTCTTTTTCTAATCTGGCTTATCCGCTCGACTGGGAATCCATTTTTAAATACATCGGTTTCCCTGCCTACATGAAGCCATTTGCCGGAGGCGGCTGGAAAAGCGTGTACCGTGTTGGCAGTGCAGAAGATTTCTACCAGAAACACAGTGAAACAGGCAGGCTCGTTATGCTCCTGCAGGAGGAGATTGTGTTCGATGAATATTATAGGTGCTACTGCATAGGAGGCAAATATGTTCGCATCATGCCCTATGAGCCGCGCAATCCACACCATTTGCGTTACTCGGCAGGATTTTCTCCTTCGGAAGAAAGAGTGAGGCAAATGGAGCAGATTGTGTTACGTATAAATGCATTTCTCGGATACGATTTCAATACGGTGGAACTGGCAGTCCGGGACGGTATTCCCTATGCCATCGATTTTTGCAACCCTGCACCGGATGCGGAAAAAACCAGCGTTGGCGAAGATAATTTTAACTGGGTAGTGGAAACCGCCGCTACTTATGCAATCCAACGTGCGCTGGATGCCAGGGAGGGTTTGGATAACCTGACCTGGGGTGAATATCTCAAAAAGAGTATTCTTCAAAAACCATTGATGGGCTGATCCCGGCCCGTTCAAACATTGATGATATCCTTATGGCCAACATCAACTATCAGAATTTCACCCTGGGCATTGAAGAAGAGTACATGGTCATTGATCCTGAGACCCGGGACCTGAAAAGTCATGAGCAGAAAATAGTGGTTGAAGGCCAGAAAGTGATCCGGGATAAAGTAAAGGCAGAAATGCACCAGGCCGTAGTTGAAGTCGGAACGGATATCTGCGCAAATATTCATGATGCCTATAAGGATGTCTCCCTGCTTAGGAAGAGCATATCACAGATTGCCGGCGACCTCGGCCTTTGGGTTGGCGCATCCGGCACACATCCTTTCAGCCATTGGGAAAGCCAACTCATCACCGACCATGCCCGCTATAACGAAATCGTAAATGAACTCCAGGAAGCTGCTCGCAGTAATTTGATTTTCGGACTGCACGTGCATGTTGGAATGGAAAGCCGGGAAATGGCCAACCATATCGCAAATTCCACCCGTTATTTTCTTCCGCATATTTATGCGTTGAGCACCAACTCTCCATTCTGGGAAGGCCGCATCACCGGATACAAATCCTTCCGGACAAAAGTATTTGATAAATTTCCGCGCACCGGCATTCCGGAGTATTTCGAAAGCATTGAAGCATATGAAAGTTTTGTGAAGCTGCTGGTAAAAACCAATTGCATTGACAATGCAAAAAAAATATGGTGGGATCTCCGCGTACATCCTTTTTTTAATACCGTTGAATTCCGGATCTGCGATGTTCCGCTTACGGTGGAGGAAACCATTTGCATTGCTGCTTTATTTCAGGCAATATGTGCCAAGATTTATAAACTCAAAACGCAGAATTTAAACTTCATTATCTATCAGCGCGCGCTGATCAATGAAAACAAATGGCGGGCCAGCCGTTATGGCATTGACGGCCATCTCATCGATTTTGGCTAAGAAGAAGAAGTAAATACGCGCGTGCTGATCTACGAACTGCTCGACTTTATTGATGATGTTGTGGATCCATTGGGAAGCCGGGATGCAATCAGCATCATCCCGAAAATTTTTGAAAGTGGAACAGGGGCCGACCGCCAGCTAAAAGTATATNNTGCACTGGCGCCGCCTCCGCCGTTGCAAATTCCTGCCGCACCATACTTAGCTTTTCGGTGATGCAAAATATTGAGCAGGGTAACGATTATCCTTGCACCGCTGCATCCGAGCGGATGACCAAGGGCTACCGCACCGCCGAATACATTTACTTTTGCAGGATCCAGGTTCATGCGTTTTGTGTTTTCAATGCCAACAACTGCAAATGCTTCGTTGAGTTCCCAGTAGTCGATCTGATCCATTTTTAATCCCGCTTTCTTTACAGCCATGGGAACGGCGATGGAAGGTGAGGTCGTGAACCATTCCGGAGCCTGTTCGGCATCTGCATATGAAAGTATTTTTGCGATTGGTTTTATTCCCAGCTCCTTTACTTTTTTTTCATTCATCAATACGAGGGCAGCTGCGCCGTCGTTCATCGAACTGGCATTGGCAGCTGTGACGGAGCCGTCTTTTTGAAATGCCGGTTTCAGTGTTTGAATTTTTTCAAATTTTACATTGAATGGTTCTTCATCGCGTTCAATAAGAATGGTCTCTCCTTTTTTCTGCGATTCCACCCCTACCACTTCATCCCTGAAACTTCCCTGGTTCCACGCTTCCTGGGCACGCTGATAACTTTGGATGGCAAAATCATCCTGGTCCCCGCGGCTGATGCCGCACACAGAAGCACAAAGCTCGGCGGCGTTCCCCATAGCTCTTCC
Source organism: Chitinophagaceae bacterium (assembly GCA_003136915.1). Classification (GTDB taxonomy): domain Bacteria; phylum Bacteroidota; class Bacteroidia; order Chitinophagales; family Chitinophagaceae; genus Puia. The sequence continues at coordinate 571 of PLEB01000421.1, read as the reverse complement.
GTCGTAAACATCGGTGAGTCCGTCCTTTGCAAGTCCGTCGATGAACAGCGTGTTCCCATATTTATTTCCCCATCGCATATTTTCCGCATAGAATGGAACATTGCTCATACTTTCCATTCCTCCGGCAACCACCACTTCAGCATCTCCCAACAATATACTTTGAGTGGCTATTGAAATCGCTTTCATGCCGCTGGCGCAAACCTTATTGATCGTACTGCAAATGACTGAATCAGGCAGGCCCGCGAACCTGGCAGCCTGTCTTGCGGGAGCCTGGCCGAGATTTGCCTGCAATACAGATCCCATCAGGACCTCATGAATCGTTTCGGGAGACAAATGAATTCTTTCCAATGCAGCCCGGATAGCGATAGCGCCCAATCGTGTCGCTGAAAAATCCTTCAACAGNNTCCTTTCATTTATTCCTTTTCCGCAAGTTAATTTAATTCAACGGTCTCCCGGTTTATCACGGGGAGGTTCAGCAGGCCTGTTTTCGGGTTGAACCGGCCTGGCCGCTTGCGGGGCAGGGCGTGGAGTTTGTTGCGGGACTGACCCTGGCTCATGCTGAGGGGAACCT
>PLEB01000253.1 GCA_003136915.1 Chitinophagaceae bacterium | reverse complement strand
AATAAATTCGCGTTCCGGATATCCGCTGAATACACGCAGGCCAGGGATTGGATGGCTTCTGATTACAGGAATTTCAGCGCTTTGAAGTGACAACCCATCACGGGCGACCGCAGTCTCCCGGATTATAATGGAATAAATACTTATGGCGATGAGAGCGTCTATTTTAATGTGAAAGACCAACTGAACAATGCATCTGCTAATTATGCCGCTGCTGCTCAGGCAGCCGCTGCCGGAGGCAATCCTGCGTTGGCGGGACAATACCAACAAATGGCTTTGCAGGCCGGAGAACTTGCTGCACTCACGCCTGCAAATTCCGGAGTTACGCGCACCGGCTACAATGAAAATTATTTAACGGATTATAAAGCTTACAATTTCAAGGCTTCGGCAGGCCTGTTTTATAAAATTACAGATAACACCACAGCAAGTTTGAGTGGTAATTTCGGAACTGCNNTTTTACGCGCGCGTTTATACCACACAGGAAAACGCTGGCTCTTCTTATGATATGGTGGCTGTAGCAACATTGCTGAATGAAGTCTATGCTCCCACTGCAACGGTTTGGGGGCCGAATTATATAAATGCCTATGCACAGACTTTCGGTTCGGCGATTGGATTGGGCGAAACTCCCAGTCAGGCTTATGTTATCGCCAGCGCTGATGCACGGGCATACGCCGATGCACACCGTCTGCAACCGGGGACCGCGGCTTTCAACAATACACTCAATTCGCTTAAACAACAGGCCATTCCATATGGAGGAAAATTCAATGATCAGACCAATTTATACGTTGGAGAAGCGATGTATAATTTTTCCGATCTGATCAAATGGGCCGATCTCACCGTAGGTGCCGATACCCGTGAATTTATTTTGAATTCCCATGGTACGATTTTCTCTGATACAGCAGGTACCATCCCAATTAATGAGAGTGGAGGTTTTGCACAGCTGCAGAAAGGATTTCTTAATAATATAGTGAAAATGACACTGGCCGTACGGTATGATAAAAATTCAAATTTCGCCGGTCGGTTTACACCCCGGGCTACTGCCGTGTTTCGCATTGCCCCGGATAATTTTATACGAGCTTCTTATCAAACGGCCTATCGCTTCCCTTCAACTCAAAATCAGTACATCAATCTGCAAACAGGTTCGGCGCGTTTGATTGGCGGGCTGCCCCAATTTATTGATGCATATGGTTTAAGAACCGACACCTACGACACGGCTTCACTGGGAAATTATATGCGTACAGGCGTTCCGCCTACCCAATACCAATTCAAGGAATTCAAGCCGGAAACCGTAGCTTCCTGGGAACTGGGCTACAAAGGACTTATTGCAAAGAAACTGCTGATAGATATTTATGGCTTCTATGCGCAGTACAGCAACTTCATCGGCCTTACGGTATTGGTAAAAGATCCTCTTACCCAGGGCCAGAATCCAACCAATACATTCGGGATCTATACCAACAGCAGTAACAAAGTAAATACAGTGGGTGCGGGCCTGGGGCTGGATTATTCATTGCCGATGGGATTTATTGCTTCTGGAAATATTGCCTACAACGATATATCCAATAATGATGTTTCGGTGCTTACCCAATTCAACACACCCAAAATAAAATTCAATCTTTCTCTTGCAAACCACGCTATTGCGAAGTATTACGGATTTAATTTTACTTACCGCTGGCAGGAAAGCTATATTTACGAGTCTTCTTTTGTGAGCGGTACCACTCCGGCTTTCGGAACACTTGACGGACAGATCAGCAGGAAAATCCCGAAGATCAATTGCCAGATCAAGGTCGGCGCAACGAATTTATTAAACAAATACTACGTGGATGCGATCGGAAATGCCCGGATAGGGGGACTGTATTATATTAGTGTGGGGTATAACTTATAAAGAAGTTGAAGGTTGATGGTTGACTTCGTCCCCTATTATACATTAAACCGGAAATGCATCACATCGCCATCCTTCACAACATAATCTTTTCCTTCAATCCGAAGTTTACCTGCTTCGCGGCATGCAGCTTCGGATTTATATTTTAGGAAATCATTGTAGGCGATTACTTCCGCCTTGATAAATCCTTTTTCAAAATCCGTGTGAATTACGCCCGCAGCCTGCGGGGCCTTCCAGCCGTTATGAATTGTCCATGCCCGCACTTCCTGTACGCCGGCAGTGAAATAGGTTTGCAATGAAAGCAGAGTATAGGCGGCGCGAATCATTTTATTCAGGGCAGGCTCCTTCATTTGATATTCTTCCATGAACATGGCTTTGTCTTCCGCATTATCAAGTTCCGCGATCTGCTGTTCTATGGAATTGTTCATGATGATCATCTGTGCCTTTTCCTCTTCTACCACTTTTTTCAGTTCTGCTGTAAACCGGTTTCCGGTATGCATGGCCGCTTCATCCACATTGGCCACATACAATACAGGTTTATCAGTAAGTAAAAAAAGATCAGCGACGGCAGATTTATCCTCCTTGCCCAGGTCGAGCTCCCGGATATTTTTTCCTTTTTCCAGCTGTTGCTTGCATCGTTTCAATATTTCATATTCAGCTTTTACTTTTGGATCGGCCGTCCGTAATAGTTTTTCCGTGCGGGAAAATTTTCTTTCCACACTGTCAAGGTCCTTGAGCTGGAGTTCTGTATCAATAATTTCTTTGTCGGATATGGGATCGATCGCTCCTTCGTCGCGCAGGATATTTTCGTCTTCAAAACAGCGGATAACGTGCACGATGGCATCCACTTCACGGATATTGGCAAGGAACTTATTTCCCAGACCCTCGCCTTTGCTTGCACCTTTCACTAAGCCTGCGATGTCCACAATTTCAATCTGGGTAGGAACGATCCGGTTGGGATTCACCAGTTCCGCGAGTTTATCTAACCTGGAGTCGGGAACATCCACAAGTCCTATATTGGGTTCGATTGTGCAGAAGCGATAGTTGCTTGATTGTGCCTTGGCACTTGTGCTGACCGCATTGAAAAGGGTGGATTTGCCTACATTGGGTAGGCCGACAATACCTGCCTTTAATGACATGGGGTATATTATTTTTAGGATTGGGAACGGATTGTTTTTGCGCCCGCAAAGATAGAAGTATTTAAGAGATCGTTATTTTATTACTTATATTCATTCAACAATTAATGGAAGGATATGGCGCTGAATCTCATCTGGATCATTTTTTTTCTGATTGCCTTCATTACCGCCCTTGTGCGGCTTATCGTTTTCGGAGATACAGATATTTTCAAGACGATTGTCGATGGCGTTTTTGATTCTGCGAATACAAGTGTTCAGATTGCCATCGGACTAATCGGCGTGATGGCGCTTTTTCTGGGATTCATGAATGTTGGTGAAAAAGCCGGAGCAGTCAGGTTCCTTTCCAGGATCATCGGTCCTTTTTTTAACCGTTTGTTTCCCGAAGTGCCGAAAGATCATCCATCCATGGGACATATGGTTATGAATTTCTCGGCTAACCTGCTGGGTCTTGACAATGCAGCTACTCCATTCGGGTTAAAAGCCATGATAAGTCTTCAGGAGCTGAATCCGAATAAAGACACAGCTTCGAATGCCCAGATCATGTTTATGGTGCTGCATGCTTCGGGGCTTACCATTATTCCTGTGAGCATCATCGCCCAAAGAGCCATCCTCAAATCAAATGATCCCACCTCTGTTTTCATTCCCTGCATGATCACTACGTTTGTCGCCACGGTGGTGGCACTGACCGTTGTGGCAATAAAGCAAAGGATAAATTTATTTCAGCCGGTGATCCTGCTTTGGGTTGGGGGAATTTCTTTGCTGATCGCATCGCTGGTCTACGTATTGCACATGCACAGCGATTTCATTGTTCCATTTTCCAAGATTTTCAGTAACGGCCTCATCCTTTTATTGTTTATTGTTTTTATTGTGGGCGGAATGATCAAAAGGATAAATGTCTATGAAGCTTTTATTGATGGTGCGAAGGAGGGTTTCCAGGTGGCCGTTACGATCATTCCATACCTGGTGGGCATGCTTGTGGCCATCAGCGTGCTCAGGAGTTGCGGCGTGTTCGATTACATCGTTCAGGGAATCGGATCCTTTTTCCATATGCTGCACGTGAATACCGATTTTGTTTCGGCTTTGCCGACGGCGCTGATGCGTCCACTGAGTGGAAGCGGCGGCCGGGCCATGATGATTGATACCATGAAGACGTACGGGCCGGATTCTTTTCCAGGTCAGCTTTCGGGTATATTCCAAGGCACGGCAGATTCCACTTTTTATATTGCCGCACTGTATTTTGGGTCGGTGGGAATCAAGAGGATCCGATATGCCATACCAGCTGCACTGATCGCCGATCTCGCAGCAATAATTACCGCTATTTTGATTGG
>PLEB01000109.1 GCA_003136915.1 Chitinophagaceae bacterium | reverse complement strand
CCACAGCTACCAGTACATCAAAGCATCTTTTCAAAAAGCTATGCATCGATGCAGGTGTAAACTTTGGATCAGCGGAGCTGACCTGTTCCTCCAGTTCAATTGCCCTTGTTTTGAATTTATGCAGGAAGCGGATTTTTGCATTGAGCCTGTTTTCATCCCAATCCTTAATTAGCAATATATCGTCCGCCAGTTTGTTCCTCACGTAATAATTTTGGTCCGCAGGCGAGATGGTAGCCGCATCGATTAAAAATGGAATCCGGGAAAGCAGCGGATGGTCTGAAAGAATATCAGCAAAACGCCCTAACTCGCGCCGTCCATAATCAGACTCACAGCATATCATGTCTGGCAGGGATGCGCTTTGCGCCGTAAGCTCCGTGATCGCCTGGTCCAGGTTTTCACTTGCATACCCGCGCTGATATATGCTAACCAGTTTTGCAATATTATCATGCCGGGTTCCTATATAATAGAAACCCGCCATGCTTTCCAACTTTTTCATAAAAAGGTTTAAGGTTAATGGCTTCGATTGCCAGCTCTGATAAATCCACCCCAAAGTACCTTATAAAAAAAGCCGGCAAAACAGAACTGTGTATACTGCATGAAAAAGCATGTAAGTGGCAGAAAAAACCGCGTAACCGTTATTGAAGGGAGAAGAAGCCTGAAGTATTGCTGCTGAATGCAAATGCTGATACCTGGCACATGAAGACAAAATACTCAATTTTTTGTCCTTTAATAATTAGCTATCAGATGTTAAAGCATTATAAATATATATATATATGATTAAACCTATTTTCCCCTTCCCCACCCGAACCAATCGTTGCCATTGGCGTAGATCATTAGGCCGAGCAAAAGAACCATGCCGGCCACCTGTGCGTACTCCAGTAATTTCTGGCTGGGCTTTCGGCCCGTGATCATCTCCAGCAGCGTAAACAATACATGGCCGCCATCCAGGGCAGGTATGGGAAGAAGGTTCATGAATGCAAGGGCGATGGCCAGGAAGGCTGTAATGGTCCAGAACGACTGCCAGTCCCACATCGAAGGAAAAATGGAACCTATTGCCTTGAATCCGCCGACGCCTTTATAAGCACCTGTTTTCGGTGAGAGAATTTTTTTGAACTGGTCAATATAAGATTTCAGTTTTTCACCGGCGAGGCGGACACCAGCAGGAAATGAAGCAAGGAAGCCATATTGCTTCCATTCAATGTGGATCAATCCAAGACTGTCCAGCGTTTCCGGATCACTAAGCAGGAAAAAGCCTACCGTACCGGTATCGCTTACATTCATATGAAGCGTATCTACGGCACCGTTTCGTTCTACTGTTATGGCGACATTTTTTCCTCTATGCGCATAAAGTGCTTTTTTGAATTCATCATAAAAAGGAGTAGCAATTCCATCCACTGTTGCTATGCGGTCCAATCGTTTCAATCCGGATTTGTATGCACTTGTGGTATTCGGAATCACACTCGCAATCACCGGAACGCGCGGGTAGAACCAGAACCTGCTGGTTCCTTTTTTTTCTACCAGTTTACCGATCAGATCGTGTGGCAGGTTAATAGTTTGTCTTACTTCGTTCCTCTCCAGCTCCACGTTTTCACCCAACAATAATTTCATCGGAAGATCATCGAGGTAGGTAACCGAATCTCCGTTGACAGCAAAAATCTTATCTCCGTCCCGGAAGCCGAGGTCATACATCATGCTATCATTCACCGCTACGCCATAGGCAAGGCTCGACATCGGGATCTTTTTATCGCCCCATGTATAAAGGATCATGGCATAGATCACAAAAGCCATCAATACATTCATGGTCACGCCACCAAGCATAATAATCAGACGCTGCCAGGCGGGCTTGCTTCTGAATTCCCAGGGTTGGGGTGGCTGGCTCATTTGTTCTTTGTCCATGCTTTCATCCACCATGCCCGCTATCTTCACATACCCTCCGAGCGGAAGCCAGCCAATGCCATAAACGGTATCACCTATCTTTTTTTTGAAAAGTGCAAACCAGGGATCAAAAAATAAGAAAAATTTTTCTACCCGACATTTGAAAATTTTGGAAGGAAGATAGTGGCCAAACTCATGCACAATCACAATAAGAGAAAGAGAAAGGATTAGCTGAATGGCTTTTACGCCGGCATCAGCCCAGTCTATTACCAGCAAGATCGGTGAATTATTCATCGTACAAAGATCAGCTGCAGGTGGCGTCCCTGCAATGTTTTAAGTGAATTTTACAATTTAATTAATGAAGCCGCGAAGTTACGGGCCTCCCCATCGCTGTCAAAATAATCTTCCATCGTGGGTTGTTCCAAAAATGGAATTTTGTGAATGGTTTTTTCTATGAGATCGGTCATGTCAAGAAATCCAATGCGGTTCTTTAAGAATGCATAAACGGCAATTTCATTTGCAGCGTTCAGCACGCAACCGGCGTTGCCTCCTTTTTTAAGTGCATCCATAGCCAATTGCAAATTTCGGAAAGTGCGGATGTCCGGATCTTCAAAACTCAGCTTGTCAGGTTTATTAAACGAGTACCTCGGCATTTTATTCTGAAGGCGGACGGGAAAACCAAGGGCATACTGGATCGGCAGTTTCATATCGGGCAATCCCATCTGCGCCTTGATGCTGCCGTCTTCAAATTGAACCATGCTGTGGATAATGCTCTGGGGATGAATGATTACCTGGATCTGCGAGGGATTCAGGTTAAAGAGCCACCTCGCTTCAATCATTTCAAGTCCTTTGTTCATCAGGGTAGCCGAATCAATGGAGATCTTTGCACCCATCGCCCAGTTCGGATGTTGCAAAGCGTGATCTCTTTTTACATTGACGAGAAAATTTGGTTTCTTCCCAAGGAACGGTCCTCCTGAAGCCGTAAGCACGATCTTCTCTATCCTGTTGCGTGTTTCACCCAGCAGGCATTGAAAAATAGCTGAATGTTCTGAATCAACGGGAATGATCGGTGCACGATTCTCTACCGCTTTTCTCATCACGATATCTCCTGCTACCACCAGGGTTTCCTTATTGGCGAGGGCAATGGTCTTTCCGCATTCAATGGCCTTCAGGGTAGGCATGAGTCCTGCAAATCCCACAATCGCTGCCATCATTACATCGTAAGAGTCCATACCAGCCACTTCTATTAATGATTGCGCTCCGGCAAAAACTTTGATGGGTTGTGCAGCAAGTGCCTGCTTCACCGTTTGATATTTGGACTCATCGCCGATAACAACGATATCAGGCAAAAATTTCAGGGCTTGTTTGATCAGCAGGTCAGCATTCTGCTGTGCCGTGAGCACTTCTGCAGAAAACAATTCCGGATTAGCCGCAATCACTTCCAGGGCCTGCGTTCCCACTGATCCCGTGGAACCAAACACGGCAACCCTTTTCTTTTGCTGATTATTCACCATAGACTTCCGGGATGAAAGTTAAAAGTAGCGAATTCCAATTGTTTGTATGCGCAGCTTGATCAGTCACTGTATTTTTCCAGCTCTTCCGCAAAACTGCGGTCGTTGCTGAGATGTGGCACTTTATTTTGTCCGCCGAGTTTACCAATGGATTTCATATAATCTATGAATCCATTTTTCTTGACGGGATGAATCTGCAGGGGCTGCAGAATATTTCCGGAGATGAGGTCATCATAGTAAATATTTTTCGCCCGGAGATTGCTATCTACTTTCCTTGCGAATGCGTGCATGTCGGCCGGCGGCTGTTCAAATTCAACGAACCATTCGTGAAAAGATTTTCCTTCCCCCTGGCGCATGATAAAAGGAGCCACGGTAAATTCGTTGATCTGCACGCCTTCTTCCTTAGCCGCTTTCATCAGGCTGTATTCCACTTCCTCGCCGATCACGTGTTCACCAAACGCCGAAATATAGTGTTTGATCCGGCCCGTCACCACGATGCGATACGGACTCGTGGAAACGAATCGAACGGTATCCCCGATATTGTATCCCCAGAGTCCCGCATTATTGTTTACGATCAGTGCATAATTGACGCCGGTCTGCACATCCCTCAGAGAAACGCGCAGAGGATTTTCTTTAAAGATTTCTGCTGCCGGAACGAATTCAAAAAAAATGCCGCTGTTGCAGTTCAACAAAAGTCCTTCCTCCTGGCGACTATCCTGGAATGCAAAAAAACCTTCAGATGCAGGATAGGTCTCGATGGTATCCACCTGTTTCCCGATACTGTCAAGCAGGCGGTCCTTATATGGCTCAAAATTCACACCGCCATGAACCAACACGGAAAAATTCGGGAAAAGATCCTTGATCTGTTTACCCGATACTGCCATGAGCCGGTCAAAATACATCTGCATCCAGGGAGGTATCCCGCTGATCAGGGTCATATCCTGCCGGATGGTTTCTTCTACGATCTTGTCGAGTTTTGTTTCCCATTCTTCAATACAGTTTGTTTCATAGCTGGGCAGCTGGTTGGTCTGCAGATAATGCGGGATATGATGATTGACGATGCCGCTTAGCCTGCCCGTTGGAATACCGGCGATCCTTTCCAGTTCGGGCGAGCCGGAAAGAAAAATCATCTTCCCGTTCGCAAATGCCGAATTACCTGTTTCAGCCATATAACAAAGCAGGGTATTGCGGGCAGTATTGATATGATTGGAAATGGATTCTTTGGAGATGGGGATATATTTGATCCCGCTGGTCGTTCCGGATGTCTTGGCAAAATAGATCGGCTGCCCCTTCCACAACACATTGTGTTTACCCTGCATGATCTGGTCGATATATGGCTTGAACTGCTCGTAATCCCGGAGTGGAACGGCTGCTTTGAATTCCTCATAGGTTTTTACCGTTTCCAGGTGGTGTTCCCTGCCGAAAACGGTCTTCGACCCGGTTTTCAGGAGGTTCTTCAGGATATTCTCCTGGTCCTCCATTGCGGAGCTCATTTCCTTTCGGATACTCCTATATATATAAGAAGCAAAGGGCTTGGCTAAAAATGACTTGAACTTCATATTTTCAGGCAGGCAAATTGAACCCCAAACCTACAATAAAAGCCAATACCCCCGCCTATGGCTTTCCCGGCCCAAGTTTTTTGCCGGATTGCTTCAAAATTACCCCGAATCCCCTTACCTTTGCAGCCCTAATATCGCATCGTATGTTCGCAGTTGTACAAATCGCAGGAAGCCAGTTCAGGGTTAAAAAAGACCAGACTTTGTATGTTCCCCGCATCGAAGGGCAGACCGGAGACAAGGTGGAATTTTCAGACGTGATATTATCGACCGCAAAAGGAAAACTTGCCGTTGGCAAAGACCTGAAGCAGGTGATCAAGGCCGAAATTCTTGGCCATGTGCAAGGTGATAAAGTGATTTCATTTAAAATGAACAGAAGAAAGGGGTTCCGGAAAAAACATGGTCACCGTACCCACTATACGAAAATCAAAGTGACAGAAATCGCTTAAGGTGATTTTCAAATTCTCAAATTCTCAAATTCTCAAATCAGTTCAAGATGGCACACAAAAAAGGCGAAGGCAGCGTAAAGAACGGCCGCGATTCGCAGAGTAAAAGACTCGGTGTTAAAATTTTTGGTGGCCAGGCCGCTGTATCCGGCAACATCATCGTTCGTCAACGCGGTACCGTTTATCATCCCGGAAAAAATGTAGGTGTTGGCAGAGACTTCAGCTTATTTGCACTTACTGATGGTGTGGTGGAATTTAAAAAAGGAAAGGCTGACAGANNTTCAAAAAAACTTTTGGATAATTCTAAAGAATTTCTATTTTTACTACGTAAATTAGTTTACTAACCATTTAAATTCTACAAACAATGGCAACAGCAAAAAAAGCGGCTAAGAAAAAAGCAGCTCCAAAAAAGAAAGCAGCTCCGAAAAAGAAAGCTGCTAAGAAGTCTGCAAAGAAGAAATAATTTCTTCCTTAGTTGGCTGAAAATATCAAAGTCCTCCGGAACATTCCGGGGGACTTTTTGTTTTAGTATCTTCGTGCCTTCATCTTCTCAAACTCAAGCCCATGGCGGTTGACAATGCTTACATAGCTGAGAGTTTTTCTCTCCTCGCCAAACTCATGGACATCCACGGAGAGAACTCCTTTAAAACAAAATCCTATGCAGTTGCAGCTTTCAACATCGATAAATTAACCGAGGACCTTACCCTGGTTCCACACGAAAAAATCATCTCGATCAAAGGCATCGGATCGAGTATCGGCAAGCAAATCGTTGAAATTGTAGAGACCGGCGGGTTGGGCCAACTTCGGGAGATAATTCAAAAAACACCCCCTGGTGTCATCGAAATGCTCAAAATCAAGGGTCTGGGTCCAAAAAAGATTTCCACAGTCTGGAAGGAGATGGAAATCGAATCCATCGGCGAATTGATGTATGCGTGCAACGAAAACCGTCTGCTCCTGTACAAAGGGTTCGGCGAGAAGACGCAGAATAATATTCGGGACACTATTTCGTTCTATTTAAAGAATCAGGGAAGTTTTCTCTTCGCCGAAGTGGAAGGTTATGTCCATCTCGTTAATAAAAATCTCCGGGAATCGTTTCCGCAGCACCTGATTGCAATCACAGGTTTATTCCGCAGACAACTTGAAATCGTTGATCAGCCGGAATGGGTCTGCAGCATACCACAGGCAGATCTTTCTTCTTATTTATCAACACTGGAATTGTCGGTGACTCAAAGCGCGAACGAAATCCTGACCGTCTCGGGCGGAGAGCATATTTCGCTGAAATTCCACTGCGTTCCGTCCGAAACATTTTATTCAAGACTATTTGAAACCAGCGCCAGCGAAGCTTTTCTTGATGCGTGGAAGAAAAGATTTCCTCAGGTTGCCAACCCGACTTCTGAAGAATCCATTTTTCATGAAGCCGGCATTTCTTTCATTCCGTCGGCATTGCGTGAAGATCCGTCCATCCTGGACAAATCACTGAATCTTTTACCTCTTATTCAGACTTCCGATATCAAGGGCATCATCCATAGCCACAGCAACTGGAGCGATGGATCCCAGACCATCGAACAAATGGCGAAAGCCTGCATCGAGCAGGGATTTGAATACCTCGTGATCAGTGACCATAGCAAGTCGGCTTTTTATGCCAACGGGCTTTCTGAAGAACGTCTCCGTGAGCAACACCACTATATTGATGAGCTCAACCTTCAATTTGCGCCCTTTCATATTTTTAAAAGCATTGAGAGTGATATCCTCAACGATGGCAACCTCGACTATAGCGACCAGATCCTGAAAACTTTTGACCTGGTGATTGCATCTGTTCATTCAAACCTGAAGATGACGGAAGAAAAGGCCATGAACCGGCTGCTTCGCGCAATAGAAAATCCCCATACACGCATCCTGGGTCATCCCACGGGCCGGTTGTTACTCAGCCGTCCAGGTTATCCTGTAGATCATCAAAGGTTGATTGAGGCCTGCGCTGAGCATAAGGTGGTCATCGAACTCAATGCGCACCCGCGCCGGCTTGATCTTGAATGGCGCTGGATCGATTACGCATTACAGAAGAATGTCCTGATCTCCATAGATCCCGATGCGCATTCCGTTACAGGCTATCACGATATTCATTATGGCGTGCTGGCAGCACAGAAAGGCGGGCTGAGGGCTGAACAAAATTTGAGCAGCTTCTCATTGGAACAGATGAAGAAATTTGTGGCAAAAAAGGTTGACGGTTGACCATCAACTATCAACCCTCGCAAGTGGCAGTTCAACATAAAAAGTGCTTCCATCATGCTCCGATGTTTCAAACCAGATGCTGCCCTTAGCTTGCTCCACGATGGTTTTGCTCATGGCAAGTCCGAGGCCAGTACCGGATGACTTCGTAGTAAAATTAGGTATGAATATCTTGGACTGCATTTGTTCCGGAATTCCTTCTCCGTTGTCGGTTATCTTAATCCGGATTCGGTCTCCGATCAATTCCTCGCTCACACTGATCACACATATTTCCTTTTCATGACAGGCCTCAAATGCATTCTGCAGCAGGTTGGTGAACAGGCGGTTCAGCTGTGTCTTGTCTGCATTCACCATCACCTTTTCACGAACAGGGACCCATTTAAAAAGCATGTTCTCCATAGTTTCATATAAGGAGACGAGTGAAAAAAGCATTTCATGGAGGTCAACGATTTCCTTTCGCGGATTTCCGATATTGGCAAACTGCGAGAAATCTGCCGCGATCTTTGACAAGTGATCGATCTGTTCCACCAGGGTCTTTGCCACGTTGGCTGTAAGTTCCTTTACATTCCCGGCATCGCTGTTGTTGGCTTTCTGCAGGTATTGGATACTCAGCTTCATCGGTGTAAGCGGGTTCTTGATCTCGTGTGCCACCTGCCTCGCCATTTCCCTCCAGGCACCCTCGCGTTCACTCTTTGCCAGCGCGGCGGCGCTTTCCTCCAGTTGGGCCACCATGCGGTTGTATTCCCTGATCAGGCCGCCGATCTCGTCATTTTTTTTCCATTCGATGGCTTCGTTGGTCTTGCTCAAATTCACTTCCCGCATTTTCTCTGAGATCAGGCTAAAGGAAGAAGTAATTCGGTTGGTGAGAAAGAGCGCAATAGTTCCGGCAATCAGGAAAATAAATACATTCAGGTTCATGATGGTGACCAGGAACCTTGAAATTTCATCATTCAATTCGTCCTCTGTATTGAAGGAAGGGATGTTCAGATAAGCGCTCGCATGTCCCTTGCCGATGCGGACGGGACAATAAATACTTTGAAAACTAATGCCGCCCATTTTTTCCTGGTTAAAAAATTCAACGGAATTCAGTCTGTTCATATAGAAATAGGCGAGCGGATTCATCTGCTCACTCAGGATGCCCTTGGTATAAATAAAAGGATTGGAGGAAACGATCAGGTTACCCGCGAGGTCATAGAGATTGATATCGGCATTGTGGATCTCCGCAGTCGTATTGATCATTTTTTCCAGATCCGCCAATGGCACGCTCAGGATGGGGTTTACAGAAAGGTCCCCCCGCTGATACTGCGCCAACCTGCTTTCAATCTCTCCGGCCATCACTTTAAGCGAAGCACTCAGCCTGTCCTGGTTATTCCGGTTATATCTGTTGATCAGGAAGAAAATCGTAGATACGCCGATCACCAGGAAAAGGAACAGGCTCACGAAAATGATCGTCGTGTGGATCTGGGAGCGGATATTCAGCTGCAGGTATTCTTTCAATTGCTGCCAGTGAAGGCCCGTTTGGATAAGCACTGAACTGAACCAGAATAAAGCAACAAGGATCAGAAAAGCGCTGAAGAGATAAGAAAATAGAGTGATCGCCTCAATGACCAGGTTATCCTTCTTGGCGATCACAATAACCTTATCATCTGAAATGCTGTGCCAGAGTTCGTCGTATCCATTATTTTTTCTCTGGTAAAAGTCTTTTTTAGGAATCATGCTGTCATCCAGCTGGGTGGGAAAGGGATAATTGTTGTAATAAGTGACCAGTTCATTATTGCTATAAATGGCATAGGAATATACCGGCGAATATTCTGGAAGAAATTCCTTTCGTTGCTGGGTAAGCCGGGGCACCAATCCGTCGCTTTTATAACTTCTGGGCTCGGCCTGAACAAACAGGTAGCCCACAATCTTGCCCGAAGGGTGCTGAATAACTTTTTTGTAGATATAACTGAATTTGTCATAGGATTTTTCATAGTACATCAGGTTGGGGATCGTAGTTGGTTTACCCTGCAGTTTAAATACCGTATTGAGCGTATCAAAAGAAACCGGAACCTGATTAAAAAGCGGTTTTTCAGCAGAATCATAAGTATAGATCTTAGTGTCGTACTTACTGAGATATGCGCTGAAATTATTATTGATCAGACTGTCTTTCAGAAAATGATTGTCTGCAGGATTGCGGAAGCGGTCAAATTCGCGAAGCAAAAAATCATTGTCGAAATAAATGAGCGACATGTTCACCAGTCTTTCGCTGGTGGGGTCTATCTGCTCTGCCAGCCGGTCAGCAAAGCTCTTACGCTGCTCAAGTTCAATTTTCCGGTTTTCAAAAATGATGATAACAGAAATGGAGCTGGAGAAAATAAACATCCAGAATAATATTTCCGACACGTTCAGCTGGTAATGCAGTCCGGAAAAAAGATTCCTCATCATCAGCCACAAATAACAAAGCAACCAGATCAGCGCATAGATGTCAAGTTCCACCACCGCCGTTTCCGAATGGAAGGTGAGAAAGCTCAGTCCGATGGTAGCTACAAGGATAAAAACGAGCAATATATTTTTTTCGATCAGACCGCGCACTATCCGGAGGAGGATCTGGGTAAAAAAGAAATAACTCAGCGCCAGGGCGGCTAGTATGATGAAACTGACAATACTGTAAATGGTGAGGCTGAAAAAATTGGTGACATTAAAGGAAATCCGGGCATCGGCCACGAGGCTCTGCACAATATCCGCAAATAAAAAAGTGATGCCCACCAGGATTCCCATCGCACAAACGATCACCAACCAACGCTTCCAGAAACTCCTGAACTGCGGAAAAACCCACTCTCCTATTTCCTGCCTTACAAACAAAACGAGCCAGCAAAACAGCAGTGCGTTGATGAGGAGGTCTCCCAGCGACCTTAACACAAAATTGGAGCCGTAAATAGTGGGATCAAACAACTCATACTGGCGCAAATGCAGGATTTCAGGAGAGCTGTAGCTGATTGTCCTGAAAATGAGAATGGTGATGCCCAGGAAAAGAATTCCCGCAATCCTACCATATTTTTCAGCGATGGCATGCGCCATATTATGCACGATCACCAATAAAACCAAAACCGCGATAAACACGACTAAAAGAAGGACCAGACTATATTTCGCTGCATGGTAGGATTCTGTTTTCTGAAGATAAAAAAGAGTTTCCCCTTCCAGGTTCTTCACCGGGAAAGGCGTTTGGGTCAAAGAAATGCGAACCCGGTTATCCGCCGATGGAAAACCTACGAATTCCGGCTTGAGGTTTTCCGGAGAAATATAATACTGCCAGCGCAAGGGAATAAGGGCGAATACGGTAAGCGGATAGGGAACAACCTCGAAGGAATGCTTGATAATTTCAAACTGCCCATTGCTAAGGTTAGCAAAATAATTTCCGTCTGCTTTGAGCAGCATACTGTCCGGCAGTACGGATGACTGGTCGCTCCAGAAAGTGAGGTGTTCGCTGAATGGATGGTTCTGCTCATAGATGAGAATTCCATATTGCTTATCCATCAGGTTATCCAGGTCGGTTCGCGAATAATTTTTATCGGACAGCCTGCGAATCAGGTTCTCATCTTTTAGCAATTTCTGAAAATCAGATTCGCGTTCCTGTAAAAAAGATTCAATGGAGTTCCGCAGAATGCGTGTTGTAGATGATCCGCTGAGATAGATATTAATGAGGTAGGCTGCAAAGAAAAGAACGATGCCAGCGAGCATCAGGTAAACATTCCTGCGAAAAAATTTTTTGAGAAAAGCAATCAATCGTAAAGTTTTTGTTTTTTAACGGCGTTCCAAACGGCGTCTAACTCTTCCAGCGAAAGATCCGTCATCTGCTTGCCGCTTAAAACAACAGCTTGCTCCATTTTCGTAAATCGTTCAATGAATTTGCGGTTGGTGCGTTCGAGGGCAGTTTCAGCATCTATATGCAAAAATCGTGCATAATTGATGAGCGAGAACATCAAATCGCCGAATTCCTCTTCTATATGCAGCGGATGCCCGGAAACCTCCGCCTCCTTCAATTCCCGGGTTTCTTCCTCAACCTTTTCCCAAACCTCCTGGCTGTTGTTCCATTCAAAACCAACCTGCCTGGCTTTTTCCTGGAGCCGGATCGCCTTTACCACGGCAGGAAGGGACACGGGTATTCCGCCTAAAACGGATTTTTTCCCTTCTTTTAATTTCAGGTTTTCCCAGTTGCGCTTAACGTCGGCTTCATCATTAACTTTTACATCGCCATAGATATGCGGATGCCGGGAGATCAGTTTTTCGCTGATACCGTTTAATACTTCCTCCAGCGTGAATTTTTCCTGCTCCTTGCCAATGCGCGCATAGAAAAGAAGGTGCAGGAAGAGGTCCCCCAGTTCTTCTTTGATCCCCGGCCAGTTTTCGGAGAGGACAGCATCTGTAAGCTCATAGAGTTCCTCTATGGTCAGTGATCGCAAGGTCTGAATAGTCTGCTTGCGGTCCCAGGGACATTGTTCCCTCAGCTCATCCATAATTCTGACAAGCCGCAAAAAAGCATCTGAAACGGGCTCTGATTCCATAAACTACAATTCAAAAATGGAGAAAATAAAAAATATCACGAGAAGGAAAAGCTGAACGAGGAACGAAGCACAAAAAAGTAAAAAATACTTCAACAACGTTTTCACTCGACCCTGCCCATAGAAAATCCGCATCGCTCTATAATAATACCAGGGAGAAAATAACAAAACAAAGATCTCAGGCCAGGTCATCCAATGCCAGCCGGAAAGCGTTTCAATTTTTTTTAGAAGGATATATATCAGCAGGACCAGAAATGAAAAAATATAAAGATGTACGGCAAAAATACCATGATCCACATAATAAAACTGTTTGCGTCGTACATAAAGCAATTTGAGCAATAAGGCAAATAGTGGCAGGGAGAGAAAAAGCAATTTTGGAAAATTATGCAGAAAGATGTTTGTCCATTCTTTAATAAGTGAACCTTTGTCACCCTTATACTTTTCATTCATCTCAATTCCCTTTCTCTTCAGAATTTTTTTAATCCAGGAATCCCTCTTCCCGGCGGGCAGGGTGTGCTGGGCGGAATCATATTGCCCTATCGTACGATAATCTTCATCATTGCCCATCAGCGTTATCCCATCCTTCCTGAGAGAATCAGGCAGGACGTTCGTTCTGCCATTCCCCGCCAACGCAAAGGCTCTCCGTATTACTGCGGAATCTTTTGCATCTTCAGCATTGGACAAAGCGCGGAGTTCGGCCATTTCAATTTGTTTATGACGTTCTGAATCGGTTGCGGTATGTATGTTATCCGCACCACTGCCGAGATGCATGTTTCCCACATCAACCATCGAGAAAAAGATAATAAAGAAAAAAGCCGAAGTGAAAATATACATTCTAATAGGATCCAGGTAACTGGCCCGGCGGCCTGCCCTGTATTCTTTGGAAAGAAAGCCCGGCCTCCGGAACAGATCTTTTACAGTTATAAAGAACTTCCCATCAAAATGCGTAATATCGGAAAAGAAATGCATGACCAGATGCCAGGCCGACTGCCTCGGTTCGACATTTTCCTGGCCGCAAACCGGGCAATATCTTTCCGGTACCGGAGAGCCGCAGTTTAGACAAATTTTTTCCGCCCGGACCTTACCGTGTGACAATGCTGAATTTTAATTAAAAATAAAGATATTCGATTATAATTAAGATGGCCTTTTCCCGTTTACCAATGGCGCTAATGAACAGATATGATATGTAGTAGGTATTTCCTTGCTTTGATTTTGATGCTTGCGGCAGCTTCCGGTCGTTCCCAGTATTATTATAAGGATATTCTTGATACCCGCCAGACACAACTTACCTGGAAATCCTATTTCGCAAATAAGGTTGGTAAAGTAGATATCCTGAGCACGGAGAGAAACGGGGAAGCGACTCCGGGTTTCGAATGCACGCAGACTGTTTCCCGCGATTATCATACCATTCAGACATTTACCAAATCGGCGGACGTGCAACCATCCATCCTGCAGTCATTTTATGATGTAAACGGAAGATTAACAAAAACGGTGGACACGAGTGACGCGTACAATAGCACCACAATTTACAATTACAATGCTGAAGGAGAAATCGATACCATCATCAATACCTCACTGGAAACGGACAACAAGTTGATGACAAGTGAGAAACATATCTGGACCTATAAGGAAGGGAAGGCTGTGCTGATGATAAAAATAAAGAATGGGTCAGATACGACCGTGATGAATTTTACGGCAGATGAAAAGGGGAATATTATTGAAGAAAGGTCTGTTCACCAAAAAGAAAACCTGCCTGCAGTTTATTATTATTACGACAACGATCAAAGGCTCACAGATATTGTTCGCTATAATGAAAAAGCGCAAAGATTATTACCGGACTATATTTTTGGTTACGGACCTGAGGGCATTGCATCCATGATTTTTGTTCCGGCAGGATCAGACGACTATGAACGGTGGATATACGAATATGATAGTCGCGGGTTGAAGTCGGCTGAGACATGTTTCAACAAAAGAAAAGAAATCATGGCAAAGATTATCTACCGGTATAGCTCTCAGTAGATTGACAAAAGTTATATCATTTAATTATTAAGCGTACTTCTACGCGTCGCTCAAATTATTTCGAGTACTTCTACGCAAATCCGCGCCTGACGTGGATTTCAGGGCATAAGCGTTTTATTCACATTTATTACAGATCTAAATTTTTGGCTGGAATTTTGATCAATGAAAATTCCCCAGCACTTCCCTATTAGCCAAGGAAAAATAATAGTTGACTTTCCAATATAATACCAAAAACGACTGACTTTGGCAGGAAATTTGTTTCACAAAACTGACTTTTGTTGTATCTGTAACTTTGAAAAATCCATAAATCCAAGTCTATGAAAGGCATTCTACGCTTTTGCGGGAGATCTCTGTCTCCCCGCTCCCTTTTACTTTCCGTTTTTCTTTTGTTGTTTAGTGTTTCTGTAGTCAGGGCGAAAACCGTTGTAATTGGTTCAGGCTTCGGCTTTGTTTCAATTCAAAATATGAACGGACTGAATCCGGGAGATGTGTTGGCTATACAGGCAGGTCAATATACCGGTGGTTCCTTTCAAAACTTAAATGGCATTACCATTACGAATAATGGTGGTACTGTTATTTTCGGGGGCCAGGTTTCGCTCAATACATTAGTGGGATGTACTTTTGCCGGATTTCAATTTAATAATATGACAGGCATCGCCATCCGTTGGGACGGAAACTCCAGGCGATGCGTGGAAAAAAACATTTCCTTCCACAATGTAAATGGATCTGCCAATGATGCGGCGGATAATAACTTATATAATGGCGATACTTCTTCCCTGAAATTTTACCAGATTACGTTCGACAGCCTTACACTTTTCAAAACTGGATTACTTCTGCAGGGAAGCTGGGGCGATGTACAGACTCCGGTTTGTTTTATGGATAGCGTCATTTTTTCAAATATCAAGATTGACAGCACCCTTAGCAATGGAACAGAAGTGCGGGGTACTTTATTCAGAACGAACGCGCATGACTGGAGAGTGACCTATAATGGAGTAAATACCGTATTGGGCGATGTGGGTATTTTTTATATGATCGGCAATGGCTCTTTTCATAATATCTACAGAACGGGTGGGCGCGGATATATAATGAGGCTTTGGAATTGCGGTCTCGGATCAACGGGCAAAACATATTTCTACAATAATATTGACCTGAACAGCACGGTTTACGGAACCATCGATACCCGTGTGGAACCCGGCGAGATCAGCACCTATACAACGGGTGGTAATTGTTATATATATAATAATACGTCAGGGAACAAAGGTGATAATATTACTTATTGGTCATCGGTTGCCGTGATCGGACAGTATCCGGCACCATGGATCTGCGAGGTAAAGAATAACCTCGGCTTCAACCTGACAACCAATGGCAAACCTCCAATAGCCATGGACCAGTCCAGTTCTACATGGACTGTAGATTCTTCCAACAATATGTATTTTCCCAGGGCCGACGGCGTCGTGGATCCGGTAACGGGTATACCTGTTGCCAATAGTCCGGTGCTGGGAAAAGGAGTTACTGTATCCTGGATAAAGGATGACTACTATCACAATCCAAGGATTGGCGCATATGATATCGGTGCGGTGCAACATGGCGGCGCTATTATTCCACCGCCCAACCAGCCTCCAGTAGCGGTAACGAATCCTAAAATAACTATCACGCTGCCTACAAACACAGCCAATCTCGATGGCTCAAAATCCTATGATCCGGATAATGGCATTGCGAGCTATCTCTGGGTGCTCAGTTCAGGAACGGGAGGAACCATAACCTCTCCGAATGCATCGACTACTTCGGTGACCGGTCTTACGCTGGGAACATATATTTATAAACTAACCGTAACAGATAATAGCAATGCAAAGTCTTCTGCTTTCGATACCGTTGTTGTAAAACCTGCCGCGAACATTCCGCCGGTTGCAAATGCCGGAGCAGGACAAACCATTACCCTTCCGACAAATTCAGTAACAGTAGACGGAAGTGCGTCGAAGGATCCGGACGGAACCATTACGGCATATGCCTGGAGCCAGATATCAGGTCCTTCCACAGCAACGATCGCTTCTCCTGCAACAGTATCCACGGGCATTTCCGGACTAAAGCAGGGTGTTTATGTTTTCGCTCTGAAGGTTACGGATAATGGAGGAGCAACTGCTTCCGACACACTGACTATCACGGTGAATGCTGCTGCAAATTTACCGCCGATCGCCAATGCAGGCAGCAGCAAATCCATTACCCTGCCTACGAATAGCGTGACACTGGATGGATCGCTTTCATCGGATCCGGATGGAACAATTTCCTCTTATAGCTGGACCCAGGTTACCGGGCCTTCTGCTTCAACCCTCACCGGCGCTTCCACTTCGGTTGCGACTGCGAGCAATCTTATTGCCGGCCAATATACTTTTCAGCTTAAAGTAACAGATAATAAAGGAGCGACCTCTACTGCACTGGTAAAAATTACCGTTTCCAGTGCCGGTCCGCAGCCACCAATTGCCAATGCAGGAGCAAATCAAACCATTACCCTGCCAACGAATACCGCTACGATCAATGGCAGCGGTTCAAGTTCTTCATCAGGAAGTATTACCAGCTACGTGTGGTCTGAAACTTCTGGACCTTCCGCTGTTTCCCTTACCAATACGGCGCAGGATGCATTGAATAATCTGCAGGTGGGCAAATATATTTTCAAATTAACTGTAACAGATAATAGCGGTGCCAGTGCTTCAGATTCTGTGATCATTACCGTGAATGCCGCTGCAAACATAGCACCGGTAGCTAACGCAGGCTCAAGCATTACACTCACACTGCCTACCAATTCAGCAACGTTGGATGGATCCAAATCCTATGATCCGGATGGCACGATCAGTGCTTATGCATGGACCTTGATTTCAGGACCTGGAACTCCAATTGTTACAGGTGCCAACACGGCTATATTAAGCCTGAGCGGACTCATCGTCGGCCAGTATACTTATCAGTTAAAAGTTACCGACAACAGCGGAGCCAGCTCCACTGCACAGGTAAAAATTACGGTTGTCAATGCACCGAATATTCTACCGATTGCCGATGCAGGTGCCGATCAAACAATTACTGCCCCGGCAAACTCTGTCAATCTGGACGGATCCGGTTCATCAGATCCCGACGGTACCATCAGTGCTTACAGCTGGGCCAAGGTTTCAGGTCCGGGAGCAATCACTATCAGCAACTCCAATACTGCAACGCCAACAGTTGTCGGATTGCAGCCGGGAACCTATGTATTTGAACTTACCGTTACCGATAATAAAGGTGCAACGGGTATGGACCAGGTAACTGTGACTGTTAATCCGAAACCGGTTCTTCCTAATCAGGCGCCGGTAGCCAATGCAGGATCTAACCTGACCATTACGGCTCCCGCAAATAGCATATCACTGAATGGTAACAGTTCGTTTGATCCGGACGGAACCATTTCAGCGTATAGCTGGAGAGAGGTATCCGGACCTTCAACCTCCGCCATCAGCGGAGCAAATACAGCTACCCCTGGTGTATCACAGTTGGTTGTTGGCCAGTATGTGTTCGAACTCACGGTAACGGACAATGATGGTGCAACGGCCAAGGACCAGGTTATAGTGACCGTTAATCCTCCGGTTGCCAAGGTGAATCAATCGCCGACCGCAAATGCCGGAGCCGACGCAACGGTCATCCTACCGGTAGATACATACGTGCTTGATGCTTCCCTTTCAACTGATCCGGATGGAACAATCTCTGCCTACCAGTGGCAGGAGGTATACGGACCAACCACCGCTACAAGCTCTCCAATGGATAATTCAAAGATTACAGTCGCTAATCTTCAGATCGGAACTTATGAATTCCAGGTTACCGTTACCGATAACCAGGGAGCCAGTTCGACCGCCATGGTTACGATCACGGTTGAGAAAGGATCGGGTGTCACAGATCAACTGCTGATTTATCCAAATCCTGCACACGATGTGGTAAATGGAAGAGTTACCAGCACGGTTACCGGAACAACTAAGATAAGTATGTATGATATGAATGGAAGAACGGTACTGATTGATCAGGTTGAAAAAACATCAGACGTTATTGAACGGACATTTACCATCAGTCAGCTTGCCGCAGGCATGTATACGATCCAGATCAATATCGCCAACAGAAAAACCATGATTGCTAAGTTTATTAAGAATTAAAAGAATTCGGTTAGTTTGGATACACAAAATGACCCGCTATCGCGGGTCATTTTTATTTAGAGGAACAATCCTGTTTAATGCATGCCTTCCATGGATACTTTTTTTTGTTTGTTGCGTTTTACAAACAGTATAAAAGGAATACAGATAATAAAGATGACACCCAGATATAAAAATACATCCATATAAGTTTGCACATTGGCCTGTGTAGTTATGGAATAATCAAGTGCCTTATAAGCAGATTTCAAGGCCAGGTCTGGTTGCATACCCCTGGCCATGAATCCGTGTTGCAGTGCGTTCACCCGGTTTTGTACCATCGGATTGTCTACGCTCAGTTTACTCACGAGATTGCTCCGGTGTTCCATATTCTGGCGCGCCATGAAAGTGGTGATAATAGCAACGCCGAAAGATCCTCCGACCTGTCGCATCATTCCGGTGAAGGATACACCCTGCCCGATCTCCGCTCCTCTCAACGTACTCAGCGACAAAGTCGTAATTGGAATAAAAAGCATAGCCATGCCCGCGCCCCTGACCACCAGCATCCAGAAAAAGGCTTCCGGGCCGGTATCATTGGTAAGGATTTTATACCCCCAGAAACAAAAAATGGCAAAAAATAGCATGCCAATGGATACCAGGAACTGTTGAGGCACCCCTTTCTGCAGAATCTGACCTATGACAGGCATCATACATGCCGTCGTTACCGAAGATGCAACCATTAACATGCCTGACTGCTGGGCAGTCCAGCCCAAGGTACTTTGGGTGTAAATCGGAATGATAAATGTAGAACCGTATAATCCGAAACCCAATATAAAGGTCAGCACCGTACCAACACGCAGGTTCCCGTTTTTCAATACGCGAAGGTTCACAATCGGATTTCGAAAAATCGTTTCCCGCCATATAAAGAAGAATCCGCCCAATAAGGTAAGGCAACTGAACAGGATGATGTATTTATCGGCAAACCAATCATCATCCTGCCCTTTCTCCAGTACATATTGCAAAGAACCTACAGACAATGCCAGCAGGAAGATACCGACCCAGTCAATATCAGCCAATGCGCTTTTTTCACCATAATTGGGATTCCGGATAAACTGCAGGGTAAGCAGGGTGGCAATTATGCCAATGGGTATATTGATATAAAAGATATAAGGCCAGGAAAAATGATCCACGATATAACCTCCCAATGGAGGCCCCAGGGTAGGACCCACAATCACCCCTAATCCATAAATTGCCTGCGCCATACCGCGCTTTTCCTGCGGATACACTTCCGTTATGATCGTTTGTGAAGTAGCAAGCAAAGCGCCTCCGCCCAATCCCTGCATGAACCGGAAGAATACCAGCTCCCAGATCCCATTGGCATTACCGCACAAAAACGAACAGACGGTAAAGATCATGATGGAAGTAGCAAAATACAGCCTTCTTCCAAACTGGTTGGAAAGCCAGCTGGTCATGGGAATAATAATTACATTGCCAATCGCATATGCCGTAATCACCCAGGCTATTTCCGTAAGCGTTGCACCCAGATTTCCGCGCATGTCATTCAGCGCAACGTTTACAATAGTCGTATCAATAATTTCCAGCAACGCACAGGTGATAGCGGTAACTGTAATGATCACCCGCCTTGAGCCATATTCAACCAGAGAATCCCGCTGGAGTTCCATAGATTTCAGTTTCAGAAAAAAAATTATTTGCCGTCGATATGAACGTCCACCTCAACATTCATCCCTGCTTTCAGTCTGCTTAGCAGAGAATCATTCTGATTGGTGAATTCAATTTTGACAGGCAGGCGCTGAACCACTTTTACGAAATTGCCGCTTGCATTATCGGGAGGAAGCAGCGCAAACTGCGCCCCTGTGGCTGGAGAAAAAGAACTCACTACCCCTTCAAATGGATGATCAGGCAGGGCATCCGCATCGATGGTCACTTTCTGACCGATTCTGATCTTATGATATTGTGTTTCCTTAAAATTTGCTATTACCCACAAACGCTGATCAAGCACAATACTAAAGGTGGATTGCCCTGCATTAAGGAATTGCCCTACCTGCACATTCACTTTCGAAACAAGCCCGGCCGCAGGCGCTGTAATAACAGTATAAGTAAGATTCAGTCCGGCGTCATCCACATCCACCTGCCTTTGTTTGATGGTTGATTCGGCAATCCGGATCTGAGAGGAGGTCGCATTACTCTGAATGGTTACCGCATTGGTTTGGCTGGACGCCTGTTTTTTCTGTTCTTCAAGAATCTGCAACTCTTTTTCAGCTGATTCTTTTGCCGCCTGTTTATCTTCAAATTGTTGTTCAGTGACGGAGTGATCCTTAATAAGATTGGCATAACGGTTAAATTCCTGTGTGGTCTGCCACACATTTACTTTAGCCTTTTCAATCTGGGCGTCAACAGACAGGACGGCTGCCTGTGAAGTGCCAATATTTGAACGTGCTGCCGCAGTGGAAGCCCTCGCAGAAGCAAGGTTGCTTTCGGCGGTTGCCAGTGCAGCTTCCGCCTGCTCGAGCTTGATTCGCAGATCCCGGTCGTCCAGGATCAAAAGTGTATCTCCTTCTTCAACTTTCTGATTATCGGAAACCCTTACTTCCTTTACATATCCGGAAACACGGGGAATGATCGGACTGATATTGGCTTCAACCTGCGCATCGTCCGTCTCCATATGATGTTGGGCATGATTCCATTTGCTTAATCCAAACCAGGCTCCTCCCACCACCAGGGCAATGAGGATGATTAGAAAAACTTTACTTCTTTTTTGTGGTTGTCCTCCGTTTTCTTTTACTGTTGCCATAAAAACATTTCAGTTAAAAAGTTGAATTATTTAGTGTTAAGGGAAGTGGTCAGCACGCCTGCTTTTTGTAATAAGGTATTATACGCAACAATTGCATCGGCCCTTGCCAGTTCCAGGTTAATCCTGGATTGCAGCAAGGATACATTCGCGTCCAGCAGATCGGTGACTGTTACCAGGCTGTTGTCATATTTATTCCTGGTAATCTTATAGTTTTCTGTTGCCTGCTCGATTGCCAGACGGCTGACTTCCATTTTCTTCGTGGAGGAAACATATTGTTCATATGCCTGATTGATCTCCAGCTTTACCTGATCATCCAGATATTCTTCGTTTGCCTGCACCTCAGCCAGCCTGGCTTTTGCCTGGTCAACTTTTGCATTCGTCTTCCACAAGGAAGAAACACTGTAAGAAACGCCAACCCCATAAGTGACAGCATTTGTGATGGTAATCAGACTGGGAATATCAGCTGCAATATATCCACCCGTTAATGCAAGGCTGGGATAATAATCACTCTTTGCCTCCTGGATACCCACAGCTGATGCCTGTCTCCTGTAAGCCTGAGCCTGTACATCTTTGCGGTTACGGATTGCCAGCTGCTCATAATCATCAATTGCATTCAGGGTTTCAGGTTGAACCAGACTATTGGAATCAGGAACGAGCTGTTCATGTTCAGAAAGGCCGAGTAATAAATTCATATTGACGTTGGCCACGCGCAAATTACTTTCTGCATCCACCAGGTTCAATTCTATGGAGGAAGTTTGCAGGGCAGCTTTTAATTCATCGTTTCTCGCCAGCAACCCGTTTTTCTCCAGGTTATTGAAATCCGAATCGCGGGATCTTGACTGCACAAGGTCTTCCCGGATCAATTGGACGTTTGCAATGGCTTTGTACAGATTGCTGAAAGCGCCGATGATATTAAGTATGACAGCCTCTTTATTGTTGTCTGCATCCAATGTTGCCGCCTTCTCTAAAAATTCGGCTGACCTGATGCCATATTGAATGCGGAGTCCGGAATACAATGGAAGCGATAAGTTCGCGATTCCATAAGCGGCCTGATTCAATTTAATATTGTTGATACTGCCTGAGTTTCCGCCTGATCCCCCGCTATTATTGTTAAGTTTTACTTTAAGGTCAATGTTCGGCTGTGTCACCCTCAAATAAGAGCCGCTAACCTTGAGGTCGGGCAGCTTTCTTTGTTTCGCCTCCGTAAGTGCAGCAGTTGCCTGGTCAATCCTTGCCCTGGCGGCCTTCAACTGTTTACTATTTTTTACCCCCAGGTCTATTGCTTCCTTCAGTGAAATATTCCGCACACTGTCCTGCCCCATTCCCCTCAGGCATGAAAGCAGGAGCATTGCGAAACCCAGCCGTGAAAAAATTGTTCTAAGATTCATTTGTTAGTATTGCTTTGAAAATAATTTTGATATGGGCCGACAACTTCTTTTTGATAACCCTTTCAAATTCTTCTTCCGATAATAATTCGAGATTATGATATGCTCTGTAAAACTCCAGGTTAACTAAAATATGAGTGATGGTACCAATCAACGTATTCATCATCATGGGTATATCCACCTGCTTCTTAAAAAGCCCTTTTTTCTGCCCATGGCGGATGAGGTCATGGATACAGGATGAATTACGGTTCTTCATTTTCTCCATCAGTTCAACGATGACCGGATTCTGGTTGATCACCTGCTCGCAGAGCAGGATACGGTGGAATTTTTTCCGCTGCATGATCTTATCTATATATTCGTCCAGCAGGCTGTACACTTTTTGAAACGGATCCAGGCGTTCATCCTTCAGCAATAAATCTACCTTCTCTTTTATATTCAGTGTTCTCTGCTCGAAAATCGCCTCCATCAGTTTTTCTTTTGAACCAAAATAATAGGAGATCATTGCAGTATTGATGCCAGCTTCCTCGGCAATGTCCCGCACGGAAGTACCATCGAAGCCCTTCCTGGAAAATAATAGCTCCGCCGTGTCCATCAACTGCTGCTGTTTTGCGGAATAATCGATTTTCATAAGTGCAAAATTAATTAAACGTTTGTTTAATTTAGTTTTTTAGGGAAATTTTTTTTAACGGCTCACTGCCGAAGATCAAAGAAATATTTTCATACCATTGATAATTATTACTTTTGCGTATCCTATAAAATATTAATATGAAGAGTGTTTTTATTCTATTTTCCGGAATTTTTTTGATGCTTTTTTCCTGTCAGCAGCCTGCAGACAACGAAGAATCCGCAGCAAAAAGCGATCAGATCGATTTTTCCGCCATGGACACTTCGATCAGGCCGCAGAGCAATTTCTTTTTGTATGCCAACGGAACATGGTTGAAAAACACTCAGATTCCCGCGTCACAATCCTCCTGGGGCAGCTTTTCGACCCTGCTGGATAGTTCAACAGTGCGGCTGCATGGAATCCTGGATTCTGTATCAAAGCTTTCCGGTGCAGCACCGGATTCTATCGCTCAGCAAATCGGGGATCTCTATCTCAGCGGTATGGATTCCGCCGGAATAGAAAAAAAAGGTTTTGATCCCGTTAAGCCCGAGTTGGATAGCATAGAGCATATAAACAATTATAAGGATTTGATGAATGTAGTTGTAGCTTCTTATGCAGTGAACCATGCGCCTTTCTTTTCTTTCACGGTTGGCGCGGACGATAAAAACAGTATGGTCAATATTGCCCATTTTGATCAGGGCGGTCTGGGTCTTCCCACCAGGGATTATTATTTCAAGAATGACACGGCAACACAAAAAGTCAGAAACGGATATCTATCCTATATCAGCAGGATCTTCACGCTGATTGGAAATCAGCCGGCAGAAGCGGATAAAAAGGCGACCACGATAATGCAGCTGGAAACCCGGCTGGCGAAGGTTTCGAGGAATCCGGTGGCGCTCCGCGATCCCATTGCCAACTATCATAAGGAGTCTGTGACTTCACTAAACAAAACCCTTCCCGGATTTAAGGATTTTCTGAATGCACTCGGCGTTCATTCAGATTCCGTTTTGATAGGACAACCGGAGTTCTATAAAGGGCTTTATTCTGCCCTCCGCAAAACGCCAATACAAACCCTCAAGAATTATCTGTGCTTCCATGTATTGAATGATGATGCGGATTACCTTTCACACGATTTTGTAGATACAAAATTCGATTATACCAGGTTGCTGACCGGGCAATCACAAATGAGGGAGAGATGGAAAAGAATGACTTCCCTGGTTGACGGCCAGCTCGGCGATGCCCTCGGCCAGCTATATGTGCAAAAATATTTTCCTCCTGAAGCAAAGCAAAAAATAAGCGATCTCGTTGATAATATTATTTCCACTTATGCTGAAAGACTGCAGCAGGTGGACTGGATGAGTGATTCCACCAGGCAAAAAGCAGTGCAGAAATTGCACGCCATCGTAAAAAAAATAGGTTACCCTGATAAGTGGAAGGATTATTCTTCCATCCATATTGTTCGTGATGATATTATTGCTAACCTGAAAGCTACTGCAAATTACAGCTACAAAAGAAATATCAATAAGATTGGCAAACCAGTTGACCGCTCGGAATGGTTTATG
>PLEB01000053.1 GCA_003136915.1 Chitinophagaceae bacterium | reverse complement strand
AGGGGAAGAAAATAATTGTAGCTCCTTAGTTGAACTAAACAAAAAACCGTCCCGCGTTGCAGGCGGAACGGAAGGCTGTCTGGGTCAACTGAATAACAATCTCTTGAGAACTGCCTATTGTTTAACCCAAACATTACAAATGTATGCAATTAAAGGCTCTTTGTAAATCCCCCAAATTGGTAGGATTGCTAAAAAACAAATTGATGGTTATGAACATAACCGCCATTTTAGTAGTTGTTGCAAGCTTAAATGTAAGCGCCAACGTTTATTCCCAAAAAGTAACGCTTGAAGCAAAAGATGCCCCGCTTGAAAAATTGTTTAAGGAAATTAAACAGCAAACGGGATATACGTTTGTTTACACAGAAACCATCCTTAAAAAAGCGAAAACAGTAACGGTTCAGATTCATGAGGCAACGATTGAAGAAGCCATGGATGTTTGTTTGCATGACCAGCCGTTTACCTATGAGATCATTGACAGAACAATTGTTATTAAGCCAGTTAAAGAGGAAGAGGGGCCAGTTAAGGTACAGGCGCCGCCGATTGATATTGTTGGCACAGTCACGGATCCGGATGGCAAAATGCTTCCCGGTGTTTCCGTTACTATTAAGGGTACGAATACCGGCACGGAAACGGATGTCAATGGCATATTCCGGATCAGGGCAGTGAACCAATCCTCAGTGCTCGTATTTTCTTCTGTTGGTTTTGAAAGGCAGGAAGTAGAAGTAGGCAACAAGAGTAGTTTTAATATTACCATGAAGCTGACCTCGTCCATTCTCGGTGATGTAGTAGTCATTGGTTATGGCTCTCAGCGTAGGGAAGATGTGAATGGGGCTATTTCTTCTGTTTCATCAAGAGAACTGGCTGATATCCCGCAACCCAGCGTTGACCAAATGCTGCAGGGAAAGGCAGCAGGATTAACGATTTCACAAAACTCCGGGGCACCGGGAAGCAATACTTCGGTGCATATAAGAGGGATTACTTCTCTGAGTCTTTCCAATGAACCATTATATGTAATCGACGGCGTGCCGATGTCCGGCGACGCAAATAATATTGCCACCAGCGGAAGGCCGGTAGGATTGTCAAATAAAGGACAGCAGGGGGGCGGAGATGGAGAAACAAGTGCGAGTCCATTGTCGCTGATCGATCCGAATGACATCGAATCCATTGATGTATTGAAGGATGCTTCGGCTACCGCCATCTATGGCAGCCAGGCTTCCAACGGAGTAATAATAATAACCACCAAAAGAGGCAGGAATGGAACCGCGCGTATCAGCTATGATGGTTACTATGGGACAAACCAGCAGGGGAAATTCCTTAAAATGATGGACCTCCAGCAATACGCAAATTTTGAAAATGGTCTTGCCGATGCTTTTGGTGTGCAGAGAAGAGGTGAATTTGCAAACCCTGACCTGCTCGGTCCCGGAACGGATTGGCAGAAACAAATATTTAAGACTGGGATTACGCAGAATCACCAGGTATCCATTTCCGGTGGAAAAGATAATGTCAATTATTATTTGTCCGGCGGGTATTTGAATCAACAGGGCACGGTCATAGGCCCAAATGGATTTAAGCGTTATTCGATTCGCGCAAACGTGGATGGAAAAGTGAATGACTGGTTTAGAATAGGTACGACCATAGCTGGAAGCCGCACCAACCAGAATAATGTTTTGAGCGATAACAGCGGCATCATTTATACGGCTTTGCTGAGTGCGCCGGATCAGGTGGTTTATAATGCTGACGGAACATTTGCCGGACCGCAGGCAAATCAGGTGGGTGGTCAAATTAATCCGGTAGGCCTGGCTTTGAATACAACGAATACCCTGGCCAGGGATAATCTCAATGGCAATATGTTCGCTGAGATTAAGTTTGCAAAGGACCTGGTTTTAAGATCGGAATTGAATGGCGACTTTAATTATTCCAACGCCCTGGTTTTTTTGCCAACCTACCAATACGGGCCTTTGTATGTAAATAATACGGCTAAGCTCACGGAATATCCGTCCAATTCCAGTTATTGGGGTTGGAAGGAATACCTGACCTATAACCATAATTTCGGAGCCAAGCAAAGTTTGACCGCTTTGGCCGGACACGAAGTAAGTGAATCCACCTGGGGCGGAACGAATATTTCCGGCCTAAACTTTTTGAGCAATTCCTTGCAAACACTGAACCTTGCCGGTACCATTCTTCCGCCCGGAGAATACAAAGCAAGTTCATCGCTGGAATCTTTTTTTGGCCGTGCTATTTATACATACGCAGATAAGTACAGCTTAACTGCTACGATCCGCGAGGATATATCTTCAAAATTTGCTCCGGGTCATCAAAAAGGATATTTCCCTGCTTTTGCAGCTTCCTGGAGAGTTTCGGAAGAGCCCTTTTTCACCAGTGCGAAGAATATATTTGATAACCTGAAATTGCGGATTGGTTATGGCCAGGTTGGAAATCAGGCCATTCCCAATTATCAATATGGCGCTGCACTGAATGCGTTCCCTACCGGGTTGGGGACCGGTTTTGCCGTTGGAAATGTGGCTAATGCTTCAGTTACCTGGGAGACAGCGGTCCAGACCGATGCAGGTATTGATTTCACCATTCTGAATAACAGAATAGATGCCAGCGTGGATTATTTTTATAAAACATCCAAACGTTTTCTATTCTCCGCTTCCTTACCTGCATTCCTCCTCGGACAATCAGCAGAATACAATTCACTCGGAGTGATAGCTCCTCCGATCATAAACGGAGGACAATTGGAAAATAAAGGAGTTGATTTTACCATCCATACACACAATATTGTGTCGGGCAATTTCAAATGGAACTCAACCCTCATATTTTCAGAATATACAAACAAAGTAATTTCATTGGCAAATGGTACGCCTTTTATCCAGGGTAAAGTAACCATCGGGTTCCTTTCATTCGTGGCTACCCAAACTCAACCAGGCACCCCTGTTGGCGAATTTTATGGATTCAGGGTAAAAGGGATATTTAAAGATCCTAAACAGTTGGCTGCTGCACCTGTCCAATTCGGAGATCCGGTGGCTAATCCGATATTCAATAATCGAAGTGCTGCAAATACCTGGCTGGGTGATATTCAGTATGTGGATGAAAATCATGATGGTAAAATTGATGCTAATGATCAGGTGCCGCTCGGCAATCCAAATCCCAAGTTTACCTATAGTATTACCAACAATTTTTCTTTCAAGGCATTTGACCTTTCCATTTTTCTGAATGGTTCTTATGGAGCCAAGATATTGAATGCGGCAAATTATCAATTGGCCAATCTCGCCGGGTTATATGCGAACCAGCTGGCTTCAGTTGCCAATTATTGGACGCCGGCTAATCCCAATTCAAATATTCCCGCGCCAAGGCCCGGAGATAATAATAATCTGGTTATTTCCGACCGCTTTTTGGAAAGCGGTTCATATCTGCGGATACAAAATGTAAGTTTAGGATATACGCTTCCGCAGCGCTATTCGAAGAGTCTTAAACTGTCCAGGCTAAAAGTGTACGTAAGTGGTCAGAATCTATATGTATTCACTCCTTATACTGGCCTGGATCCCGAAATAGGCGCTCAAAATCAGAGTGTATTTCTGTCAAATGTTGACTTGGGAAGATATCCTTCACCAAGAACAATTACGTTCGGAATCAACGCTGAATTTTAATTAAAGCACAAATTTTAATTATGAAACTGCATATAAAATATTTGATTTGCGCAGCAGCTGTTACAGGGCTGACAACTGCCGGTTGCAAAAAGGATTTTTTTAACCGGCCACCGGAAGACAATATTACAGTTGATAATTTTTACCAGACAGATGCCCAGGTTGCGGCGAGTACAAACGCTTTATACGCAGCTCCCTGGTTTGGCTATAATGGTAAAGTGGGATGGGCAATTACTGAATTGTCAGGTGGCAACGGAAGAACCTATTCCAGTGATGTTGTAAATTTCGGAAATTTCTCTGTTACCCCGGATAATTTCGAGTTGACGAGCGCATGGAATTCCTTGTATACTGTGGTGGCACAGGCAAATGCTCTTATCAATACGCTGCCGCTTAAGGTTCCGGCTTCGGTTGACAGTAACGTGGTACACAACGCACTCGGTGAGGCACATTTGATGAGGGCCCTGGCCTACTTTCATCTCGTAAGGATATTCGGACCCGTTCCAATCATTGAGAATAGTGCAGACTACATCAGTAATTTCCAGCTCAATACGAATCCGGTCAAAGATATTTACAAGTTTATTGTACTGGATTTGCAATATGCCGAAGCCAATTGCACCCACATGATCAGAAGTGGATCTTCACAGGCACAGGGCCATGTCTCCAGCGGATCGGCGTCCGCACTGCTGGCAAAAGTATACCTCTATATGCAGGATTACACAGACGCACGCACAGAAGCAGAAAAAGTTATTAATAGCGGCGAATTCAAGCTNNTGATATTGGCGGCAAAACATTTAATGACCTTTTCAAGACAGCAAATAATAATAACGAAGAATCCGTGATTGCCCTGCAATGGGCCGCAGGTTCCTATGGAGAAGGTAATTCACAACAGGCCTCCCTGGCATATAGTGGAATCATCACCGGCACAGGTGATGGATATGGTGTACTTGCTCCGTCGTTCGACCTGCAGGATATGTATGATACAGTTAATGACCAGCGCGCAAAGGCCACGATCATGTGGCCAGGAGATTTCTATCCGGAAATAGATCAGGCCACCGGAGGTTATACATTGCCAGCCAATGCCAATTCGCAGGGAACCCACGCACAAATAAAAAAATATGTTATAGGCACACCGGCAGACAATGGTGGTATCGGTGCTGCACAATCAACCGGTAACAATACTTATATGATGCGCTATGCAGAAGTATGGCTTATTGAGGCGGAAGCTGTTATGGCGGGGGCAAGTACCAGTTCGG
>PLEB01000010.1 GCA_003136915.1 Chitinophagaceae bacterium | reverse complement strand
GACAAAAACATTCTCCGGCTCGCTGTTGTTACTGCGGAAAAAATGTTGGAAGAAGATCCCGAACTTGTGTCGGCCGAGCGCACAGCGCTACGGAATCAGCTTATGCAGGATCGTGGTAAGACACCCTGGAGTAGGATCTCTTAAATCATTCGGTCAAAATCTTAAGGATTGAAAAAACGGTTATTCATCTTCCTGATGCTGTCGATGCTGGTGCTGCTGAAAATTCATGCCCAGGAATATCCGGGCAACCTGGAGTTTATTGAAAATAAAGGTCAGTGGGATACGGCCATGAATTTCAGATCAGATATGCCCGACGGAAATTTTTTCTTACAGAAGCATGGCTTTTCCGTGCTCCTGCAGAATCCTTCCGATATGAATGCTCTGCGGCTTGCTCTGCATGGAATGAGTTCAGGAACAGCACAAAGTTCCGGTCCGGCCGCCCCAACAACTTCTGTAAATGCTAAAACGCCAATCAGTGGCCAAGTTGTTAAAGGCGGAGGGAGTAACGGACAGGTGCCAGCCGCAAACTCAGGCCTCATCATGCACGCACAACTCTATCAAATGGAGTTTGTAAACAGCCGGGACCAGGTAGAGATTGCCGGTGATAAACAATTGGATACCTATAATAATTATTTTATCGGAAATGATCATTCCAAATGGAGCGCTAATTGTAAAATTTATCAGGCCGTAACCTATAAAAATATTTATCCGNNCAAAGGGGCAGATAAACTCATAGTTAAAAGCAGGGAGCTTACGGTACACACTTCAGTTGGAGATGTAAAGGAATCCATTCCACACACATATCAATTTTCCAACGACGGCAATAAGGATGTGGATTGCAAATATGAAACCGGCCCCGGAAATACCATTCATTTCCGTTTAGGGAATTATTCAAAATCAGCCACCATTGTTATTGATCCGACACTTGTTTTTTCCAGTTTTACGGGAAGTCATTCCGACAACTGGGGTTATACAGCCACCTATGATAACAGTGGAAATTTCTATTCCGGAAGTATTGTATTAAACAGTATTCCGGGAGATGGAGGCAATGGATTTCTGGCCAGTCCCGGTGCTTTTCAAAGCAGGTTTCAGGGCGGAGACCAATCGGATGGAGGTTATGAATATGATATTTCCATCCTGAAATTCAGCAGCAACGGGGTCCGCCGTATGTATGGCACCTATATCGGAGGAAGCGGGGATGAGCAACCGCATAGCCTCGTGGTTGATAATTCCGGAAATCTGATCATTGCCGGAAGAAGCAGCTCTCCAAATTTCCCCGTCGTTGCTACACCGACAGGCACGGATACCTGGAAAGGCGGGTACGATATTATTCTGGTTAAGCTTAATGCAACGGGTACGGCCCTTATAGGATCCAGGCTCATAGGAGGAAGTTTGAACGACGGAGTGAACATAGCGCCCAAGTATTCTACCAATATCGTTCCTATGGGCCAGAATTCATTGCGATTGAATTATGGGGACGACGGACGGAGTGAAGTAATCCTGGATAATGCGGGCAATGTTTATCTTGCTTCCTGTACGCAGTCAACCGATTTTCCTCTCTCCGCAAATGCATTTCAAAGAACAAACGCCGGTATGCAAGATGGTGTGTTTATTAAAACAACGCCCAACCTCGATGTCATTCTTGCAAGTACCTACCTTGGCGGAAACAGTGACGATGCTGCGTTTGCGCTGGCATTAAATCCAATCACCAATGATGTTTATGTAGCCGGCGGAACTTCCAGTACTAACCTGGCTGGCACAAATCTGGGTCCGGTGGTATCAGCAAACAATAACGGTGGAATTGACGGATTTTTGTCCATCATCAGCAACGATGGTGGAACTTTGCGCAAGACTTCTTATTTCGGTACTCCCAGCACGGAAGTATTGTATGGGGTTCAATTTGACAACCTTGGGTTCCCCTATATTATGGGCACTACAACCGGAGCCTGGCCCGTGATCAATGCAGTTTTCAGTCAGGCGAACGGAAAGCAGTTCATAGCAAAACTGAAACCGGATCTCTCAGCCTATGTCTATTCAACCACGTTTGGAAAAGGGGCGGCATATCCTGATATTTCTCCCACGGCTTTCCTGGTTGACCGTTGCCAAAACGTTTATGTTGCCGGCTGGGGCGGTGGCATCGAAACTGAAGGAAGCGGGGATAACGAAGCAGTTTACCACAATTCGAAAACAACCGGCTTATCTGTAACGCCGGATGCGATCAAGAGCACGACGGATGGTGATGATTTTTACTTCTTTGTTATGAAGAGGGATGCGGCAAGTCAGCTATACGGAAGTTATTTCGGACAAAATGGAGGTTTGGGAGATCATGTTGACGGCGGAACGAGCCGGTTCGACAAACAGGGAATTATTTATGAAGCCATCTGTGCCAACTGTTACGGTTTTGGAACATTCCCAACATCGCCCGGTGTTTGGGCGCCCAAGAATGGAACAGGCACCAACGGATGTAATCTCGCCGCCGTGAAGATTGCTTTTAATTTTGCGGGTGTGGCCGCCGATCCTGTACCTACGATTAATGGCAGGTACGACAGTTCCGGTTGCGTTCCGCTCGATGTGGTTTTCACCGATACCATACACAACGCGAAACAATATATATGGAGATTCGGAGACGGGTCCGCCGACACGAGCACGATCACGAATCAGGTAACGCACACTTATAATGCAGTCGGAGTTTATCGCGTTAGACTTATCGCAATCGATTCCACCACCTGCAATATAAGTGATACGGCTTACCTCGATATCAGTGTGCGGTCCGACCGCGCTATCCTTGATTTTGACATTACCAAACTTCCTCCATGTCAGTCGCTCAATTACCAGTTTACGAACACGTCCACGCCACCGGCTGGAAAGCCTTTTCAACCCGGATCATTCACCTGGGATTTCGGTGATGGCGCCCGGGTTCCTGGTACAAGTCCGATCTTGCATTCCTATGCTGCATCCGGCACTTACCAGGTAACCCTGATTTTACTGGATACGAATTATTGTAATTATCCGGATAGCCTTACTAAAACCCTGCGCGTATCTCCCGTGGTCAAAGCACAGTTTGAAGTACCGGACGGGTGCGCACCATATACAGCCATTTTCAACAATACCAGCCTGGCCGGTCAACAATTCCTTTGGTATTTTGGAGACGGTGACTCGTCTACGGCCATGGATCCTGTTCATCTTTATGCGGACACCGGCTCCTATACCATTTCTTTGCTGGTGATAGACTCTAACACCTGTAATATCCGAGATTCCACCACGCACACGATAAATGTACATTCCAAACCATCAGCGGCATTCACAACCCAGCCCGTTCCTCCGCAATTCAATACACCGACTGTGTTTACAAATTATTCCACCGGTGCAACGCATTACCTCTGGCTGTTTGGAGATGGAGATTCCACATCGAAGAGTACGGCTGATACGGCCATTCATCAGTACGAGGAGACTGGTACTTTCAACGCATGTCTNNACTCCAGGCAGATTTGGCCAGAATAGCATAATCCAGGTTAAGGGATTTGGCATAGCCAGTATGAACTGGAAAATCTATAATCGCTGGGGACAAGTTGTTTTCCAATCCAACAGTCCCAATTTCGGATGGGACGGGACTTTTAAAGGTGTTCCACAACCCATGGACGTCTATGTCTATACCCTTGATGCAACTTTCTTTAATGGCAAGAAAACTACCCGAAAGGGAGATATTACCCTGATCAGGTAGGAAAGAATTTTAAAAGTATTGAATTGGCCCAACGGGGTTTGCTTTGTTTAATTCTAAAATGAGAATTTTGTTCAGACACCGGATTTTTTTTGCTTTCCTGTTTTTCTTCTGTTGCGTAAGTGCAATGGCCCAAACTGAATCCGCCAATCTGGAATTCATTGAAAATAAAGGTCAGTGGGATCCCCAGGTAATTCTTAAGGCAGAGATTGGAAATGGGAGTTTGTTTCTCAGCAAGCAGGGACTCAAAGTTGTGCTCCACAGTGCCGCAGAAATGGAGAGGGACCGTGGCCATATTTTCACTCCTTCGTCTGACAGCTCACGCAGTGCGACTCCGGCACAGCCCTTTATTCCCGGCGGATCGAAGCCCATCCGCTCCCATGCTTATGCAGTAAATTTTCTGCACATGAATGAAGCAGCGGAAATTATTCCCGACAAGCCCCTGAATACCTACAGCAATTATTTTATCGGAAATGATTCCAGCAAATGGGCCAGGAACTGCCGCATTTACCAGGGTGTAACCTANNATCATTCATCCCGGAGCGGACCCCAGGAATATTGCATTGCAATATGAAGGTGTGGACGGACTAACGGTTAAGAACAACCGATTAACGGTGAAGACGTCTGTCGGAGATGTGAAAGAAATGGAGCCATATTCCTATCAGACCGGAGATCAGGGAAGGGAAGATGTAGTTTGCCACTACGTGGTTTCTAAAGACCATGTGGTACGGTTTGATCTGGAGCATTACAACAATAATAGAGTGCTCATCATTGATCCAACCCTGGTCTTCTCCACATTTTCCGGAAGCAGGGCTTCTAACTGGGGGTTTACTGCAACCCCAGGCCCTGATGGAACTTTTTTTGCCGGAGGAATCGTGTGGGGAGATGGATTTCCGGTATCCACAGGTTCGTTTGAAAATAATTTCCGGGGAGGAAGATATGATATAGGGATTATCCGGTTAAGCAGCAACGGCAGGAACCGGATGTATGCGACTTATATTGGAGGGAGCTCAGTGGAATGTCCGCATAGTATGATATCAGATGCGCAGGGAAACCTGGTAGTTATGGGAAGGACCTACTCAACTGATTTCCCTTTCCAAAGCTTTTTCGGAACGCCCGGCGGCTGTGAAATGTTTGTAATCAAACTCAATGCCACAGGAAATAATATCATTGGTTCGGCCAGGATCGGAGGAAGCAAATATGATTGTGTGAATGTGCAGGATCAGTTGAATGGAGAAGGTCCCGAACAAGCCGAATCCCTGATCAAGAATTACGGTGATGACTCCAGGAGTGAAGTAATTCTGGATGCTTCAAATAATATTTATATTGCTGCAAGCACCAGGTCCGATAAGGATTTTCCGATCACACCGGGAGTGTTCCAGCCCAGCTTTGGCGGAGGGAACCAGGATGGCGTGATCGTTTTTGGGGAACGCCCTGCCGGCCCACTATGGAGGGTCCCGCAGGCGGGCGGCGTTCCGGCTGTCGTTACCGCGGTGGACACGGCGCGGGGGGAAACGTTCCATGCGATTCCGGTCTTCATGCCGGACGGGAAACACTTTATCTATTTCCGCCAGGGAAAGCCCGAAGTATACGGCATCTATGCCGGCTCTCTGGCCGCCAAGCCATCCGGCCAACCGGCGGAGCGCATTCTGGCCGGCCCGTTCGCGGCGTCGTATGCAAACGGATATTTATTCTTCATGCGCGATGGCACGCTTATGGCTCAGCCGTTCGATACCAGCCGGCTGCAATTGCGTGGCGATCCGGTTCCGGTGGCTGAGAGCCTGGCTACCATCGGAGTCACGGGAGTTTTTTCCGTTTCTTCCGGCGGCACGCTGGCATACCTTGCCGGGCGGAAGAGCGCGGGCTTTCAGCTTACCTGGTTCGACAGGCAGGGGAAGGTGTTGACCACCTTCGGGCAACCCGGTACCGATCAAATGATCGCGCTGTCGCCCGATGGAACTCAAGGCGTGGTCCGCGATGCTTCGACCAACCTGCCTGCCGGCGACCTCTGGACACTCGACTTTGCGCGCGGCGTGCGCACCCGTTTTACCTTTCGCAAGAGCGTTGGCAGCTGGCCCATTTGGTCCCCCGAGGGAAATCGTATCGCTTTCGCAGCCGGCAATAATCTGGACACACTGTATGAAAAACCGGCGGCCGGTGGGAGCGACGAAAAGGAACTCCTGAAAGAGCCAGGGAAGCAAATCCTGCCCAGCGGTTGGTCGCGCGACGGACGGTTCCTGCTTTACTTTTATTCCGGCGGAAAGAACGGCAATAATATTTGGGTATTGCCGTTGGAGGGCAATCGAAAACCGGCGCCGTTGCTGGCCACGGAGTTCAGCGAAGCGGAGGCCGTTTTTTCGCCCGACATGCAATGGATCGCTTACACTTCCAATGAGTCGGGCCGGTACGAAGTTTATGTCCGCCCATTCGTCGTCGCGGGGGGTTCCGGGGCGCCCTCCTTAGGAGAAGGCAAGTGGCAGATATCGAAGGACGGCGGGTTCTTACCGAAGTGGATAGCCGATGGCAGGCAGATCGTGTTTGAGACTGTTGGAAATGGGGCGCTAATGGCTGTGGATGTAAAAGCAAAGGGCGCTCGATTCGAGGCTGGAGTTCCAGAACGGCTGTTCCAGCCGCCGCAGTTGCTGGGCGATTACATGTGGGACGTTACCGCCGATGGGAAGCGTTTTCTGTTGGCTGCGCAGCAGGGAGCGCAGACCGGTGCTGTCCCATTCAACATTGTGCTGAACTGGCCGGCGCTGTTGAAGAAGAATTAACCTAAACCCCGGTCTGTTACACGGATGCAGCTTCCGCCAACGCCCCGGCGTTCGGCAGCGCTTCGAAGTCCCAGCAAAGATCCATCACCCGCCGAGCCTGATCGGCAGGCAGAACGCCAACTGCCTGGCCCGCGAACTTCGCTTCCAGATCTTTGTCGCTCATCGGATTGGTCACGCTCCCAACCGCGTGCTCAATGTATTTTTCGAGCCGGCGGCCATCTTTCAGAACGATCGTAATGCGTACCTGATCCTCTTTGATGGAAGGATCGACCACTGCGGCTACCCGATCCCGCAGCGCCGCAGTACTGGGGTTAAGCACTGCCTTGTCGGAAAACTGCTGCTCGCCCGCCGCGCCTTCCACAATCGCCACCGCAGCCGCATGATACACGCTGAACTTGCCTTCGAGACCCGCCTGCGGCGTCTTCTTGCCCGTCAGTTCCAGCACCAGGGGATGAACTTTAAGCTCCACGCGATCGATCTGATCCGCGGTGAGCTGGTATTGGTTGCGCAGTTGAATGCATCCATCGATCGCGGGATGAATCACGATCCCGCACGCAAACGGTTTGTAAGTATTCAACGAGACTTCCCAGGTCTGCCCCAGCTTCTCCGTGATCTCCGCGTAATTCCGCTCCGTGCTCAGAACGTTGGCCCAGCCGGATTTCGCCTCGATGCCATGATCCGAACTGGTGTAATTCTTCGAGGCGAGGAACGCCGCGGTCAGTCCATTCTGCGCCGCCCGCCCCGGATGAAAGGCCTTCGTCATGGTGCCGAACATCTCGCGCAGACCCACGGGCTGCGTCGC
This sequence comes from Chitinophagaceae bacterium, assembly GCA_003136915.1. GTDB lineage: Bacteria > Bacteroidota > Bacteroidia > Chitinophagales > Chitinophagaceae > Puia. Next base: position 61 of record PLEB01000010.1, on the reverse strand, counting down.
GGCCAGGCTCAGTGCCCAGGCCATCTGCTGCTCCGATAGTCCCAACAGCTTCCCGGTGGCC
>PLEB01000291.1 GCA_003136915.1 Chitinophagaceae bacterium | reverse complement strand
GAGATCACATGCACATTTTTTGTTTGGAACAAGCGACTCTGGCAAAATACAGTGTACGGCAAGAAACTCGATCCCTTCGGACGCATTTTAGATTATATCGGCAACAATACTTTTCAGTCTCCTGGGCAGCCCGCTCCGATGAGTAACACACGGGTGTTTGAAATAAGCGAATCAGGATCCGTCAAATGCACCCACACCATCATCAATGAAAAAGGAAACAAGCACGTTTACACATTTATAAAAAATGGGTAGTTCTTATCAACCGGGTTCCTACCAAACATATGTGCAGACCGCCCCGGCCGGAACCGTTGTGGTAACCCATTTTCCGTTGAAGCGGATATTAATTATATCCTGCGCCTGATCATCATTTTCAATAATCATCACTTTTTTTTGCTCAGGAGTCAAAAACGCCGCTGTTTGCAAAACACTGGTTACTGTACTTGATATGCGAACAGATCCGGCCGGTACGAATTTCGAAGCATGGGCAATAATATAATAGCCTACATTCCTGGTAACTGATGAACCGGTGATGGTCAGTGCCCCTTTGCAGGTTGTACATCCTCCAATTGTGTGGGGGCCATAAGAGGCATCGTTTGCAAGATTCCATTCAAGGGCATTCCGGCTCCAGTTTCGCATGGAGCCAATGATCACATTTTTCACATGCCAGTCCAGATCTCCAGCAAAATCCCCCGTGGAAGCCGTGTATTGTTCAGTAAAATATACTTGTTTATCAGGGTAGAGATTATGTACCTGACCCAGGGCACTTATATCCCCGGCGTACAGATGAAAGGCAGAACCATTTACAAAAGCATATGCAGTTGCATCCTGTAAAATGGTTTCAGGATAGTCGGGCCTGTCGCAATTGTGATCGTAAACGATAATTTTTGCTGTGATTCCTGCGGATTGAAAGGCAGGTCCAAGAAAGTTTTTTATAAATGTAGATTCATCGGCCGCCTGCATGACCATGCTCGGATTATTGTTTGGATTAAGCGGTTCATTTTGCGGTGTGATGGCATCAATGCTGATTCCTTTCAACTTCATCTGTTGAATATATTTTACAAAATATTGTGCATATACATTATAGTAAGTTGCAAGCAGACTTCCTGCTATTGAGTTATTGTTATCCTTCATCCAAACCGGCGCACTCCACGGCGTGGCTATAATTTTTATTGAGGGATTGATGGTGACAATCTGCTGCAGCAGCGGAATTAATTCGCTTGAGTCGGGGGCGAGGCTAAAATGGACAAGACCTGTATCTGTTTGTCCCAAAGGCATATCGTCATAACTAAAAACGGATGCGTTTAAATCAGAAGATCCTATGGAAAGGCGCAGGTAACTGATGCCAATCGAAGAGCTATCATTTCCGAATAATTCCTTCAGCAATGAGGCTTTGCTGATTGCATCCATTTGACTAATTACATGAGCGCTTCCTCCCGTTAGTGTAAAACCAAACCCATCGATGGTTTGATATGTTTGCGTGCTGTCTACATCAATAAACTGATTGCTATTCGCATTTGTACCAAACAAAAGTGCTGAATTCTGCCTTTGAAATAATACCATTGGATTTCCTTCAGTGAGCCAAAAACTAACGTCACTCATTTGGCTGGTTCCCGTTGAGCCCGTACCAGGGCCGCTGCCTGAATTGTTATTTCTTGAACACGAAAACAGAGCAATAATGCTGCTTACCAAAACGGCCGAAGCCTTCCAGGTTCTCATAACCTCCGAACTTTAGTTTTCGAATGAAAACAGAACAAAAAATTAGTACCCGGGATTCTGGTTAAGATTTTTATTCAATTGTAAATCTTCCTGTGGCACTGGAAAAATATATTGGTATTTATTTGGATTCATGTTGTAATTGAGATTATTTCCATGAGAATCTAACTGGCTCCCCATCAACGTCACTATGCTTAAAGTTCCGTTTGCATCGGCCCTTTGCAGATCGTTCCAGCGCGTACATTCAAATACCAATTCCAATTGCCTTTCATTCAGAATTGCTATAGCCAGGTCACTTTGTGTGGCGGCGGTAGTATTGGGTAATCCTGCGCGGGTCCTGATTTGATTTAACAACGTAATTGCCGCAGCTGTATTCCCCAATTGATTGTTTGCCTCTGCAGCTAAAAGAATAATATCTGCAAGGCGCATCAGAACAATATCATCCGTGGAATTATACCCGCCTGCATCAGGATATTTATTCATAAATGGTATGGGCTGGCTGGGATCCCAGGCATTGGGCGGCATCGTAAAAGCCGCACCTGGAATCTGCCAGTTGAAAGTAGCCTGGTATCGCGCAAGGGTATCACCGGCCGCTTTAAACGCATTGATCAGATTCGCGGAGCCAATGTCGCGTTTGGGATAGCCATCTGAGGCAACGAAATCAAAGATTTCAAATCCGAAAAAGCCATATGTACTGCCATTTGCCTGCAATTCAAAAATGGATTCTGAATTATTTTTGTTCGTCGATCCCCAAAGGTTGGCGAAATTACCTACCAATGAATAAGTACCGCTGCTTATCACTTTATTGCAATTGGCAAGACAATTGGCATAATCCCCCATTTGTGCATAGGTTTTAGCCATCAATGCTTCTGCAGCGCCCTTGGTAGCTCTTCCCAATTCCCCATTATAGGGAGTAACATTCAATACACTGTCCGCATATTGCAGGTCATTTATCATTTGCGCATAGACCTCCGGCACTTTATTGCGTGCGGGATATAAATTGCCTCCGTTGGTGACAGAAAGAATAATCGGACATTCGCCCCATTCGGTAACAAGCCAATAATAGTGCATGGCGCGTAAAAATCTGGCCTCACCTAAAATCATAGCCTTCCGGGCGCTGGTAAAAGCAGGATCATTAATTTTGGGTACATCATCCAGCACCGCATTGGCCGCTCTGATATCGTTATATAATTCCTGCCAGTCCCTCTGAATATTGGTGTTGGCGGCAGTCACGGTTGAAAAATATTCAAGCGGCTGTTCAGCGGTTACGTTGTCACTATTAATATAACAGTTATCCGACTTTCCGTCTGTGTTCATGAAGTTATCATACTGATAAAAATTAGTATAATAAACCATCCAGTCGTAGGCGCCAGTCAGTTCGCTTTCGGCATCAGCCGCTGAATTGGGGAAATTCCCCGTAGTTAGGCTGGATTGTGGTATTTTATCTATGAAGCTTTTACTGCACGAAAACAGAAATGATAAAGCTGCCGCGAAGGTTATGTATTTGAAAGAATTTCTCGCAATCATAAAAATATATTTAAGAAATTTATAATTGAACATTCGCACCTATTGTAATGGTTCTGGCTGCCGGGTATGCTCCGGCATCTACGCCTATGGAGTATAAAGACGGACCCTGCCCTGCATTTACAGCCTGATTGTTGGTACCCTGGCCAAAACTGTCCAATTCGGGATAGTATCCTTTGTACTTAGTTATAATAAACAGGTTTTGTCCTGTCACATAAAACCGAAGACCCGAAATGCCGATATGCTTTAATACTTTCTGGTTGACCTGGTATGAAAGGGTTGCACTGCGCATACGTATAAAAGAACCGTTTTCAATATATAAAGAAGACACCTGGCTTTGCAACAAAGCGGCGTTGGCGGCATTGGTTGTTCCATTGGCTATTGCCGTTGGCACATCCGTAACGCTACCCTGTGTTTTCCATCGTGCTAAAACTGCAGCGCTTTCGTTTGCATAACCGGTCAGGTTTTCAATCTCCATTCTGGTTTCATCATAAACTTTATTTCCCTGCACACCGTCAATCAGCAGTGAAAGAGAAAAATCTTTATAACGAAATGTATTGCTGAATCCAAAAATGTATTTGGGTAAAGCAGTTCCTAAATTTGTGAGATCTGTTCCAAATTTTTCATTTCCTGTAACCGGATCAACTCCCAAAGCCTGGTATCCCCAAAAAGTTCCAAGTGAGTATCCGTTCTTAATAATTTCCGTATAAATGGGAGCATGGCTGCCACCAACTGTTATCGCGCCAGTCTGGTAAGAGCTTGTAAGCGTCGTATCAAGGTTTGTGATCAGGTTTTTGTTAAATGATATATTGAAATTAATATTCCAGCTGAAATCCTTTTCCTTTACAACAGAAGCATCAATATTGAATTCAAGACCTTTGTTGATATCATAACCAGGCACATTGATTTGAGTGATGGGCCCGCCAAAGACCAGGCTTCCCATTTGTGAAAATATCATGTTCTTAACCTTCTTGTAATAATAGTCTGCAGAAAACGTCAATCTCTGACCAAGGAAAGTCGCATCAAAACCAATATTGGTTTGTGCTCCGGATTCCCATTTCAGATTCGGATTTCCGATTTGAGAAGTTGTTGTTACTCCCGGATCAGCCGTTGCACTGCTGCTGAAGGCATAGGGAGCGCCAGGACTTAAAAGGGTATAAGATGGATATAAAACGGTATACGGCGGGAGGTTGCCCGTTTCACCCCATCCTGCGCGGATTTTGAGATCGGAAACCCAATTCGCTTCTTTCATGAAACCCTCATTGGAAATCCTCCATCCTGCGGATAGCGCAGGAAAAGTACCCCATTGATTATTGATACCTACCCTCGAGGTTCCGTCCGCCCTGAAAGTTCCCGTAAATAAGTATTTATCATTGTATGAATAATTAATTCTACCAAAATAGGAGTTGGTTGACCACGCAAAGTTTGATGTGCTTACCGTGTAATGACTGCTTGCTGCATTTAAGGTTTGGATGGAGCTTGTTGCAAAACCCTGGCCTGATGAAGATGAAAGCGTGATTGCTTCTTCTAATGCAGAGGTTCCCACCACCACATTTAGAGAATGCAAACCAAATACTTTGGAATATGTCAATGTATTATCCCATGCCCAGCGATTGGTTTCCGAATAACTGTCATTTGCCATGCCATTCAAACTGATCCCGTATAAACTCTTATATGGATCTAAGAATTGATCGTACTTTGAATTTTCTATCACGGAATTCAGTTGCGTGCGAACTGTAAGATTGAATGGAAGACTGACCTCGGCGTAGCCATTGCCCAAAAAATTGTTCCCTACGGTGTTATTGGTATTATTATAAATGTCTGAATAGGGATTATCCCCTGAAAAGAACGTGCTGTAACCGAAAACGCCCGGGTGGGAAGAGCCGACCGGCATATATATAGGAATATATTCGGGGGTTACCAAAGCGCTTACAACGGCGCCGCCAAACTGGGTGGAAGTATTGACTGGAACCGTTCTCTGATTTGTTCTGTTGAAGCTGACATTTGCTCCGATTCTCAGCCAGCTTGTAGCAGCCTGATCAATACTCAATTTTACGGAATAGCGTTTGAAATTTGAACCTACCATAATTCCGTCCTGGTTCAAATAGCCAAAATCCAAATAATATGTTCCTTTTTCTGAACCGCCCGAAACGCCGGCGTTTACGCCTGTTTGCATGGCATTATGATAGATCAAATCCTGCCAGTTATTATTGGTTGTATTTAAATTATAGTAGGAAGGAATAGTGGCAAGAAACCCTGCCTGCGTCGTATCAAATATTTCTGACTCCAGATCAAGCCATTGCTGATTGTTTAAGACAGGTATTTTTTTTGTTACCTGCTGAATCCCGGTATAAAGACTGATGTCGACCCTGGGTCTGCCCTTTGAGCCCTGTTTGGTGGTAATCATCACGATACCGTTTGTAGAACCGGCCGCTCCGTATATTCCCGCGGCTGAGGCATCTTTTAAAACGCTTATTGTCTCAATTGTATTGGCGTCTATAGATCTGATATCATTTGTCAAACCGCCATCCACTACATACAATGGCTCACTGCCGTTGGGCGAGCCGATACCCCTTATTTTCACAGAAAGGTCACTGCCTGGCATGCCGGAAGGCACCGAAACCTGAATGCCGGGAACTTTTCCGGTAATTGCTTCTACAGGGCTTACGATCGGCCGGCTGGAAATATCTTTCGTAGACACGACGGAAATCGCAGAAGTGATGTCTTTTTGCTTTTGAACGCCATAACCAACCACGACCACCTGATCTAATTGCTTATTTGAGGGGGAAAGCTGAATATCTACAACGGGTTGCCCATTTACTTTAATTTCCTTGCTTTCATAACCAATATAAGAAACACTTAATGTTGCATCATCCGGAACCGTCATTGTATATACACCATTATTGTCAGTATTCGTTCCAATGCCAGAGGCTTTAACAGTAACGCTTACGCCTGACAGTGGTTCTCCATTCGCGCCGGTAACTTTTCCTGTTATGCGGATATTCTGCATCACCTGCGTTGAAGACATGATGACAATCAGATTATTTTCCAGCATCTTGTAAGTAAGATCTGAATTTGCGAAAATTTTGTCTAAAACGTCTTTGATGGGAGATTCCTTAAAATCAACATCTACTTTTTTCTTTAATGAATTAAGATCATAGTTATAAAGGAATCTGAATTCTCCTTCTTTTTCAATTTTATTCAGCACTTTTTGAATTTCCACTTGTCGCATATTCAGGGTAACCGTGCCTTGTGCAAATACTCCTGCATTGGTCTGCAGGACCGCAAGCAGAACGAACATAAGGGAAAGTTTCATGATGATTAGCAATTTAAAGAGCATGTTCTGGTTGCTTCTACGGGCAGGAAATGATAATTTTTTCATGTTATTAGTTTTAGGGATTAATAATCCGAAACACTCATCGCCTCTTAAGTGCATTGGTTTCCGCTTTGTCTTTTAAAAAATAGTCCTCATTTCCAGTTCGCCATCAGCTGCTGACAAACTTATTTTTTGAATAAATTGATTTCATTGTTATTGATTTTATAAGAAAATTCGGCTGTCAATTGCAATGCATCCAGGGCCTCTTTGATGGATTCATTTTCAAATGCCCCTTTAAACCGGTAGTGCAAAAGTTCCTTACTGTTCAGGGTAATTTTTACGTTGTACCATCGTTCCATTTTTTTAGCAAGCTCCTGAAAACTGTCCCCGTCGAAAACTAACCTGTTATATACCCAGGAGGTTTCTACCTTATTGCTATCCGGAATGGTTTTTGAAACAGCCGCAACGGATATCTTACCCATTGTTGTTGCTGCATACTTAGCAGAAGTATCACTTGCATAATGGCGCGGCTCAGTTTCCAATTGTTTATTGAAAATGAGTTTCTCATCCGGCTTCAGAATAACTTTTGGTCCATCCGGGAAATCCTTTCGGCTTACTTCAATGATACCGCGTAATAAGGTCGTTTCGATGGTTTCATCCTGTGGGTAGGACTTTACAACAAATACAGTCCCTAATGCTTTTATATTTAGGGAAGAAGCGTGAACAATAAAAGGACGTCCCGCAACTTTCACGACATCAAAATAAGCCTCGCCTTCCAAATCCACTTCGCGCAGGTTTACATTATAGGCGTTTGAATAGTTCAGCTTACTACCTGAATTCAGCCACACCTGGGATCCGTCTGGAAGCAGTAATTTTGTTCTTGCCCCTGATCTGGAAATGATTTCATTTCCTTTGGCCGCTAAATTTTCGGTTTTAGTGCTTTGCTGGTGAAAATAATTGAAATTTAAACCGGCTAAAATCACAATACATGCAATGGCGGCTGCATATAGCCAAAATCTATGACGGGCCAGGTTTATAACCGGCTTAATCGCAGGCTGGGGGATGGGATCAGGGTTATATTCGCTATGCTCTATGATTCTGCGAAATCTCCGTTCATCATCCATTGACGAATCGCTTTCTCCTTCTTCTGAATCTTCCTTAAGAAAAAAGTAAGAATGTAGAATTTCAAACAGGTGATGCTTATCCGGGTGTTTTTGCAGTAAGTCCTGCAAGTCTTTGGATTCGGGGGCAGTTATCTCTCCCGACAAATGGCGCGCAATCAAAAACCATAAGCGATTATCTTCCATGTCATATGGTGCTAACTAAATAGGACTGAAAAATCCAACCTATCTACTAAACGAACGGCCGGTTTTTTAAAATAAAGTTTGTTTCCCGTTGTTTATGGGGCCTGTCCGGACGGAAATGCACGGGTGTTTAGGTCCTGCGGGGGAGTTTTTCTATGCTCCCTGATTTGGATTTGTCCTCAACCAGGAAGCCAAATTCAGGTTTTAGCGCAACCGCGATTTTTTTTACCGCAATGGCCATTTGAACATCGATGGTATTTACTGAAATATTCAGAATATCAGATACTTCTTTATACTTTAATCCATCCTCACGAATTAATTTAAATATCATTTTGCAACGCGGCGGCAATGCTTCTACCTGCAGTTGGATTTTGCGGTACATCTCCGCGGTGATCATGAGCTCCTCAGGCGTTAAGGTTGATTTATGCAGGTCTATATTGATGTTGTCAAAAGGCTCAGTTAAATTGTCTTTTGCTTTTTTTGACAAATAACTGAGCGCAGTATTTTTTGTAGCAATGTATAAATAGACGCGCAGATTATTGATAGCCGAAATTTGACCTTTTTTTTGCCATATTCTGATAAAAACATCTTCTGTAATTTCTTCAGCCGCTTCTTTGGTTTTGACCAATGCTAGTGAAAACAGGTATAATTTCTTATAAAAATGGTAATAGATCTTCTTAAATGCCACTTGGTCACCAGCAGCTGCGCGTTGTTGGATACTCAATAAATAGGAATCAGAAAAAGTGCTGTTTTCTTTCATGGCAAGTCCACTCAAATAAGCCACCGGATATGCAAAGACAATTTAAATTCATTCAACGCTGCAAACGACCATTCGTTAATTTCAACTAAGACGACTCCATAAAGGTTGGGAGAAGGCGGGCACAAGCACTTATCAAGACTGGTCTAATATAAATCACAGAAAACAGACTACCAAAAGAAATATTTCTCAAGCGATTCATGACAGCGCTTGTGGTTAGCGTAGAGGAGGTAATAAAAACGGCATGATGCTATGCCGTTTACTGAATAAAGATGTCTGTAAAAAAATTACCTTTTCGTCGCTGCGTTAATGGGCGCTCTGTCCAGGAATTGAACCACGCGGTCAATTTTATCATTGGCATCAAAGTGAGTGGCGGTATGGATCCACTGGGTCATTCTCTTTCCGGTTTTGTATTTTGCCGATGTAAAATACCAGCCCAATAACCAAACTCCGGGTGCTTGTGCGGCCTGCTGTGGCTGATTCACTTTAACAGCTAACCAGATGTCCTGGGTGAAGTTGATGGAATCGATCACGTCACCCCTTCTTTTTTTCCAATAGGCTGTGATGGCTGGTTTTCCCGCAAGGCTGTCTCCATTATTCCAAACGTAAACGGCATTGTCGGCAAAATTATTCATCCAGGCATCAATATTGCCAGATGACAGGGAAGCATTTCCCGTTTTACCAATCTCGACATACTTGGCATCTGCAAATTCTACTGGCTGTGGTTTAGCTGTAGCCGCAGCAGCAGAATCAGTTGTTGTTGCTGATTTGTCTTCGGTCTTTTGATTCGTGCAGGCAAATAATAAAGAAATGGCAAAAGCCATTGCAATCGTTTTTTTCATTCTTGAAAATTTTAATGATTAAAAATGTACAGGGTAAAGAAGGGTGGGCTGACGGCGGGTAGAATTCAGAATAAATGTATGCATTAAAGGTATGATCAAAAGAATTATTTATAATGGTCTAATAAGCTTTATTTGTTATCCAGCCGAATGACCCGCAGATTGTTCGGAATGGCCTGGTTGTTCTCTCGATTCATGTTTTCACTATCCGCCAAATTTTCTTTTAGGTTTGACTCCGTCCAGTTCTCATCAAAATGAACATCTCTGAATTGCTTTGCGATTTGTGCTGTCAAATTCATATTCTTAATCTTTTATATTTTTTGTCTCTAACTTTTGGATTTGCCCGCTTACTATATTCGGCAACAACCAAAAGTATAAAATTTCATTTTCGTTCCCTCTTCTGGCGAAGGTTTATTTTCAATGTACTGAAATTTAGTATGTTATAAATTAATGCTATGCAACCTCAATGATCTTACAATAATAGAACGTCCGGATATCCAGTGAAAGCTAAAATTGGATCTCTCTTTTCTGTGAATTGCATTTTCTTACGGGGTTAATTGAAACTTCTTTTGTTCCAGCAGTTAACCCTAAGGCTTCTTGTAGAATCGACAATCGGAGAGGTATGGGAAGAATATATACTAAAAACGATCGACGAGAATGAACGGAAGCCAACCGGTAATAACACTATCATAGGAATGATAGGAGGTTTTCGAATGCTGATGCTGTATAGGGTTTTGGTCAGATGACAAACTGATGAAATATTGACCTCTTGAACTGGCATGTACCATTTATGAAAAATCTTGTATAGATTTGATAACCAGGA
>PLEB01000279.1 GCA_003136915.1 Chitinophagaceae bacterium | reverse complement strand
ATGAACAACACCGAAAAATCCCAATTCATCAAGTCGCTTGCAACTAACGCAGGCTTTGATTTTTGTGGTATTGCGGCGGCAAGGGTCCTGGATGATGACGCCAGAAAGCTTGAAAACTGGCTACAGCAGGGCAAACAGGGCCAGATGCAGTATATGGAGAAACATTTCGATCTAAGGGTAAACCCTTATAAACTGTTGCCCGGCGCCAAATCGGTGATTAGTTTTTTATTGAATTATTACACTTCCGACGAACAGGAGAAAGACGCGCCCAAGGTTTCCAAATATGCTTATGGTAAAGATTATCACGAAGTCATCCGACCCAAGCTGAATTTTATCCTGGGCGGAATGAAAGCGAAGATCGGCGATTTTCAGGGGCGTGGTTTTGTTGACAGTGCGCCGGTTCTCGAGAGATCCTGGGCTGTCCGCAGCGGACTCGGATGGGTCGGAAAAAACGGAAATCTTATCCATAGAAAACAGGGATCAATATTCTTTATCGCAACCCTGATCGTAGATCTGGAACTCGAATATGATGCTCCTTTTACCCATGATCTTTGCGGAACATGTACGCGTTGCATAGATGCATGCCCAACACAGGCCATTCATGGTGACAAACTCGTGGATGGCAGTCAATGCATTTCCTATTTTACGATTGAATTGAAAGAACTGTTGATTCCGGATAACGTGAAGGGCAAGTTCGACAATTGGATGTTTGGCTGTGACGTATGTCAGGATGTTTGTCCCTGGAACCGCTTTTCAAAAGTGGCAGAGGATCCGGGCTTCTCTCCCATTCCGGAAATCCTTAGTTTCAAACAGAAGGATTGGGATGAAATGACAGAAGAAGGATTCAAAAAAATATTTGCCGATTCACCTCTGAAGCGCGCCAGGTATCAGGGAATACGGAGGAATTTGAGTTTTTTGAAAGAGAAAAAATCAAATGGATAAAGTTTCACTCAGCGAACGGGACCAACAGGTGATCTGGCATCCTTATACACAGCATCAGCACTCTGGTTTGCCCATACCCATTATTCGAGGTGAAGGTGCAATGCTTTTTGATGATGAAGGCAATGCCTATATCGATGCTATCAGCAGCTGGTGGGTGAATATTCACGGCCATGCAAACCCTTATATTGCCAGCAAGATTTATCAGCAGGCTTTGCACCTCGAACATGTGATCTTTACCGGGTTTACCCACGAACCCGCAGTTCAGCTTGCTGAACGCCTCCTGAAAATCCTCCCGGGAAATTTTGAAAAGATATTCTATTCAGACAACGGATCCACCGCCGTGGAAGTTGCCATCAAAATGGCCATTCAATACTGGAAAAACAAGGAAATTCCACAGCGAAATAAAATTCTGGCTTTTCGCCACGCATATCACGGAGATACCTTCGGTGCCATGAGCGTAAGCGGACGCAGCCTCTTTACCGAAGCTTTTCAGGACTACTTATTCGATGTCCTTTTCATCGATACGCCAGATGAACAACATGCTGCTGAATCCATCAGTTTTATTGAATCACACGCTTCCGAAATAGCCTGTTTCATTTACGAACCTTTATTGCAGGCAGCTGGCGGTATGAGAATCTATCCGGCCGGCGGCCTGGATGCCATCCTTAAAATTGCCAGAGAAAACAATATCCTCTGTATTGCAGATGAAGTATTAACGGGGTTCGGAAGAACCGGTAGTTTTTTTGCCAGCGAATCCCTTTCCTATCAGGCAGACATCTTATGCCTGAGCAAGGGCCTTACCGGAGGCACCATGGCCCTCGGCGCCACTGCATGCACAGGCGAAATTTTCAATGCATTTCTAAGTGGTGATCGCCGCCGCACTTTTTTTCACGGTCATTCCTATACTGCAAATCCCATTGCCTGTTCTGCAGGCNNCATCTCGGAAAAAAACGAACATTTTTTGAAGGAGAAACTTTCCCACATTGACCCGGCACTCGTTATCAATCCCCGGACAATCGGAACCGTGCTGGCATTTGAACTCCAGAGCAGCCGGCACGATTATGAAAACCAGGTCGCGGATATCGTCCGGAACGAAGCACTAAAACATGGAGTCTATCTCCGTCCGCTCGGCAATACAGTATACATCATGCCGCCTTATTGCACAACAGAAGCAGAACTCGAAAGAATCTATGAATTTCTGCTTTCGCTGCCCGGCATCCTCAGGAAAAACTAACGGGAATGCTCACCCGCGTTTGGATCCGGTACAGTTAAGGATAACTTAGAAAGCTTCTCCCGGGATCCTTGCATAATATTCTGCAGCTTTGTAAGAGAAAGTTCCATCTCCGGGCCCAATTCCTTATCATAAAACATACTGGCCAGCTTTTCCCAGGGATACCAGTGAAGGTGAAATTCAAGGGTCCATTCAACAACCACCTGGCCACCGGATTCGGTGAATATATATTTCCCCAGAAAAGATTTTCCGGAACTTCCCTCCCATTCCGTAATAACGGAATCGGCAGTTTTCCTTATGAGATATATCTTCAGGTTGACAGCATCTATCCGGTTTGAATCGGCCTGCGTATGATTAATTTTTACAGAATCTCCCTGCACCTGCGATTGAATCAGTTCATTCCATTTTTTCCAGGTTCTCAAATCTGATACCTCCTTCAATACAGAATCTTTCGGTGCGTTTATTCGAATAAAACGGCTGACCGACATATCTGATGGGAATAAAGCAAAAAGAAAAACGACAACCCCAAACAGAATGATCACGCTGGCAATGATCAGTTTCAAATTAAATGATTAGGTAATGAAAAAATATCATTCCCACTTAAAGACCTTGATGGCAATCACATAAATCACGACTCCCCAGATCGATAAAATTCCGATTTGCTTCCCGCAATCCAGCAACGTGGCTCCTTCGAATGCTACATTGCGAAGGGCATCGTTCAATTGTTTCAAAGGCAAAATCTCGCAGAAAGACTGCAGCCATTTTGGAAAGGCATCCGTGGAAAAAAAAGTGCCTCCAAGGAGGAACTGGGGAAGAGTGAACAAATTAGCAACGGGAGGGATGGAGCTTTCATTCTTCGAAACGCTGCTGATAATAAAGCCGAAGCCCATAAAAACGATCAGCCCGATCACACTAAGCGCGAGCATATTTAAAAATGTGACCGCCCCATCCACCAGGGTAAAATTAAACAGAAAGCGGCCTGCTAAAATGATAACAATAGCTGTCATTAATTGAAAAGCTACCCTGCTCAGGGCCACTCCGAATACAATATTTTTCCTGTTGATGGGCGTCGCAAAAAATCTTTTGATAACGAGCGTCTGCCGCAAACTGAAAAACACGAAAGCCACCCCAAAAACGGCAGTACTCAGCAGGGAGAATCCAAGCATGCCAGGCAAAATAAAGTCGATCATCCTGTATTCGCGTCCCTGCACCTGCGGTAATTCCTGAACGCTTAACATTTTATATTGATCGGGTATCTTTCTTTCTTCAAGGATCTCGATCGTTTGCGCAAGTGCCATTTTGAGGATGGGATATTTATCCGCTGAGGCAGACGAGCTCTGTATTTTGATCTTGTATTGTGTAAATCCCATAGCGGAGGCAGAAGAATCCAATGAAACAACAGCGGCAATCCGGCCCTTTTCCAGGTCCACGCGCATGGTTGCCGTATCCTTTTCTGCTTTCATCTTCACTATGCTGGAACCCAACAATGCACGGATCACATAATTAGAAGTGTCTTTTGGATTTTTTAGTGCAATGTCAACAGATGTGCCGCTGTTGCCGATAAACCCAAAAACGAGAATAAATACCAGCGGGAATCCCAGACTGAATCCTACAGCGGAAGGACTGCGGAAAATGGCCGTCATGCTTGCGCGGGTTATGGCGAGCATGGCCCTAAACTGATTATAAGGGCGATTCATGAAAAAAATTCAGTTTTTATAAAGTGCATTACTGAAGGATAGTCAATTCAAAAGGCAAACGCATTTGCGGAACTTTGTTTATGGATTGCAGGTAACTTATGGATTTATACCATTTTAATCCCTCATTGCCTAAATCGTCCCGGATGGATTTTGTTTTTATCGTTTCGTTATAGTCATTGAGCAGAAGATCCAGAAAACCTTTTGGTTCAGGAAACTCCCTTAACCGGTAGTCCTTTGTTTTTGCCAGTCGCGCCGCACAGTCAATCGCGTTCTGAATACCGCCGATCTCATCTACCAGTCCGAGTTTCAAGGCTTCCTCTCCGATCCATACCCTGCCTTGTGCAATGCTGTCAATATAGTTGATATCCTTTTTCCTGCCTTCAGAAACCCGGAATTTAAAATCCTGGTAGATACTGTCCACATCATTCTGAAAAAATCTTTTTTGCATAGCCGTCAGGGGTTGAAACAACGTGATAGCATCCGGATCTTTTGCAGTTTGAACCTCATCGAATGTAACGCCCAGTTTATCCTTAAAAAAGGATTGCGTATTAAAGATCAAACTGAACACGCCGATGGAGCCGGTAATCGTCATGGGGTCCGCAAAAATACTGTCGGCATTGCAGGATAAATAATATCCGCCTGAAGCGGCAACATCACCAAAACTAATAACAACCGGCTTGGATGCCTTGGCCAGGGTCAGTTCCCTCCAAAGGTTTTCACTCACAAGCGCAGAGCCGCCCCCGGAATTAATACGCAGCACGATGGCCCTGATGTCTTTGTCCAGTCTTGCTTTCCGGATCATATTTCTGTAAGCGTCTTCTCCTATATCCTGCTGATCATTTTTACCAGGAACGATATTGCCCTCGGCATAGATGAGTGCAATCCTGTCTTTCCCCGACGCCTTCATGCTGGTTTTAGCTGATTCAAAATATTTCCCAAGAGGAACAAAATTAATTTCTGCTATTGAGCGGGCTTTCACTTTCTGCAGTATTTCTTCCAATACTTCATCATTGTACCTTGCCCCATCCAACAGTTTATACTCGATGGCATCTGATGTATGCCGGATCAACTGCTGATCAACACAGCGACGAAGGGTTGCCGTATCCTGATTGCGGACAGCAGCTGTCTGTTCCAGCATATGATTGAATATTCCGCCAATCAGTTCGGTAACCTGCAGGCGGTTGGCATCGGTCATTTTATCGGCGCGCAGCGGCTCCGTGGCGCTCTTGAATTTTCCTGCATAAAAAATTTCCGGCTGAATCTCCAGCTTATCGAGACTTCCCTTATAGAAGGTCATCATGCTGGTGAGCCCGCGCCAATCCAGTCCTCCTTTCGGATTGCAATATATCCGGTCCGCCACATTGGCCACGTAATAAGCTTTAAGCGAAATCACATCTCCATATGCATAAATGAATTTGTGCGATTTTTTGAAATCGATCAGTGCATCCCGGATCTCTTCCGTAGTACCAAAACCATTTACATTAGAACCCGCCTTGATATATATTCCCCGGATGGCACTGTCGGATTTAGCATAATGGATGAGCCGGATCACATCATAAACTCCGGGAGTATTATACCTGGCATCACTGAAATTCGCCAGCGGGTCCTCCACGGGTTTCTCGCCAAATGACTGGCTCATGTCAAGGACCAATACCGCATTGTTTCCTGTTTCCTCATGCTGTGCGCTGGCAATGCTGCCAACATAACCCACAGTGAAAAAAAAGAGGATCACAACAAAAGCTATCAATGCGAGTAAGCTCGCAAAAAATATTTTAAAAAAGCTGCGCATGCGCTTTCCTGTTTATATGATTTAAATTTAAAGATCTTTGATCCGGATAAACAAATCAATTATGAATAAGGTCTATCTGATGATCGGTGGTAATGAGGGCGACAGATTTCTTCATATGCAGCAGGTCCGCGCAAATATAGAACATATTTGCGGTGCCATAGAACAAGTTTCATCCGTTTATCAAACAGCTCCCTGGGGAAAATCGGACCAGGCAGATTTTCT
>PLEB01000283.1 GCA_003136915.1 Chitinophagaceae bacterium | reverse complement strand
GCAGGAAAAGCCACCAGACAGAGGCATTGAGGTATAATTGCGGAATAGGTTTCCACTTTGCACCCAGGTCAGCTCCGTATGCCGCAGGTAACACATGAATGCCTTTATTTTCGGCGACTACTTTAGCGTCGTTGGAGTGAAACCCTTTACCGGTTTTTGCATATAGCTGCAGTTTGTCATTGAACGTATATTCAATATTCAACTTCGGACTCGCGATAGGTTTCCCGATTGGCGCCTGCGATGGATTCTGGAGATCCATATAATTAAAATGCAGATAATCAAATCTTACACCTGCATCGAAAACCCATTTGCCTAATCTGTAATTCTCATCCAGGTATGTATTAAGAGTCCATTCCTTCACGTTGCCGTGCTGGAGGTATTCCAGTACATCGTTATAATTTTTGGTATGACTGAGTTCACTTCCATGGATATTATTTGTCTCAAATCCCAATCCAACACTTGATACCAGCTCCGCGCCGTGGTTGAAATAAATATGATTTGAGATCTTTCCATTATACCCGAACAGGTCCCTGGATTCTCTCTGCCTCAGCTGATCGCCATTGATGCTGTCGTTAGCAAAAAATGTTTCGTCATAATTCAAATTAAAAAAGTAGTGTGCATAGTAGACCTGGTTTTCCAGGTTTAATTTATCGGATAAGGAAGTACTAAGCCGGATGATAGCCGTGGTCCGGGCAGTATTTCCACCTTGTGCGCTGTCAAGATATCCCCACTTGCTGATCAACCCTTCAGTTACGGCTCGGGAAGGTATCTCACCGGAGGAACGCCAAAGACTATTAAAAGTAGAAAGCGTAAGTTTTAGCTGGGTCCTGGGAGAAACGTTGACGATGTATTTTCCAAAAAGGTTTGCCCGGTTGAAATGTTGGGCATAATTATAGGGTCCATCGGTATAGAAGACCTCTCCGGCAATATAGGCAGTCTCCCCATTTTGCTTTGCCTTGTCACTTAAGAGGTTGATGGCGGTCATGATCCTGCCTGTATTGAACTCTCCACCTTCAAGTTTTATTTCACTCTTATTAAGGACGTCAGCCGTTTTAAAACTAAGATATCCCGCGGTCGTGAAATCCCCATGATCACTGTAATAAGGGCCCTTACCATATTCCAGATTGGTGACTAACTCCGGGATGAGGAAATGAAGATCGGAGTATCCCTGACCATGGGCGTGGGAAACGAGGTTGAGCGGCATTCCATCCACCGATACGCTGACATCTGTTCCATGATCAGCATCGAATCCCCGGTAAAAAATATGCTCGGCAATGCCTCCTCCCTGATGCTGCATGAGGGAAAGTCCGGGCACCAGGCGCATCAGATCCTGCGCGGAATTAACCGGGTGCAGATTCAGGTCAATATCGCTCATCGTGCTAAATGACGCGTTATTGGGCAGTGGTTGAATGGTAACTGCTTTCAAATCAATAAATCCTCTTTCCAGTTCAATCAAAAATGGGTGGTCCGATTTTTTAATTCCCAGGTTTTTCGCTTTATATCCTACAAAGGATACATGCAGGGAGTCCGTGGCTGCCGGAACACGCAATTCAAAATTTCCCCGCTGATCTGTAATAGTTGTCTTTCCTCTGGCACCAATAGAAACAATAGCATATTCAAGCGGTAATCGGGACACCCTGTCAATTACCCTCCCCTTGATGACCGACTGGGAATAGGAAGATAAAAAACAGAATAGCAGGGTAATGGAACTGATGGTATACCTCATTTCATTAGTGCTAATATGGATTTGCAGAATGTTCGAAACACGCATGCAGAAGATGCTGCGATTTGCTGATAGTCCTAAAAATCAGATCAGCACAGCTGACTGGGAATAGCTGATAAACCACTGGATCTTCCCAGCGCTTCACCGAAACAAATCTATAGGAAAGTCAAATCTCCAACGGTTTGCTCTGCGGAGGATGAAAGAACGTCTGCGTAAAGGAGCTATAAACAGACTCCTGATAATGAGGGTAATTAAAAGTTATTGCTTTGAATCCAGGATGAGAGAATTCAAAACGAGATTCAAATGATATGATTTCAAATTTATTTTCTGCTTTCCGTTCCGGATTTTCCTGATCCTTTTTGTTCTCATTTTTCAATCGTTTGCATAAATAACACTTACCCTCGCATTTCATTTCCGGCTTATTCCTGTTCTCACAAAGAAAGGTAGCTATGTAATTCTTTTTCAGCTGATAGTTGAAGAAAATGATGCACTTGCTGAAAGTTTGCCCCAGGAAGGCCGTTAGAAATAATATGACCGGAATTTGCCTGAACACTACACAAATGTAATTATCGGGGTCGGATTAAATAATTTCTTCTTTTTATTTCCATCAAATATTCCGGTTCTTCTTTCTCAGGAATTTGAATAGTTTTCAGATACCTAAAGCCAGCATTCTCATACGCTTTTATAGCAATCAGATTTTTCGGCTCCGGGTCGACGATGCATCTTTCAATAGATTCCTTCAACTCCTCAAAACAAATCCTTTCGCCATCATTCATTGTAGAAAATTATTATTTTGAAGAATAATAATTATAATAAACCTGCCGTTATTACCTCAGTGATTATCATAACTGAAGTTTTCTCACGGCCGGTGTGTCTACACTGGCTTTTTTTATTATTATTTGCTTCGAATTTTTAAGTGTCACCTGCCGGCATATTGAAATTTTATTTCCCGTTTTGGGAAAAATTTGGCGGCTTCCGCCTGTAGCCCTGAGGTTTTTTGATCCCAAACGTTTACATTCGGTTTTCAACCGCCCTGCTCATGGCTGATTCTTCCAAAATTTTGCTTGCATTTCCCGGGCGTCGTTTGTTATCCGGCAAAAAGATCTGCGTTCTGGCCGGAGATGTGGGGGGGACCAAGGCAAACCTGGCAATTTTTGAAGCTACTGCCGAGCATATCAGCCTGGTCAAAACATCCACCTACCATTCCAGCCAGTATCCTTCCGTTGTCAAAATCCTCCAGCAGTTTCTCCAGGAGAATCCCGATTCTAAACCGCAGCGGGTTTCGCTCGGCGTGGCCGGACCGGTTTTCGAAGGGCATGCGGAGATTACTAACCTTCCCTGGCATATCGACAAGAAAGAGATTACCGCTGCTACCGGTATCCGGCAAATCGCCCTGATCAATGACCTTGAGGCTACAGCCTACGGTCTTGCCGGCATGGAAGAAGAGGATTTCCTGGCCCTGCATTCGGGAGAGCCCTCGATCCGGGGCAATATGGCTGTTCTTGCGCCGGGCACGGGGCTTGGCGAAGCAGGGTTGTACTGGGATGGCGAAGTGCATCATCCTTTTGCTACAGAAGGCGGCCATGCT
>PLEB01000413.1 GCA_003136915.1 Chitinophagaceae bacterium | reverse complement strand
AAGGAATTCACAATGCAAACCCTGTTACAGCCCTTTAATATTATATTGCTGATCGGTATTCTTTTGTTTACAGGATTTGTGGGCGGTAGTTATCCTGCATTTTATCTTTCCGGTTTTCAGCCGGTGAGCATTCTAAAAGGCGCTCTGTCAAAAGCATCGGGTAATGTAAACCTGCGCCGCACCCTGGTCGTTTTGCAGTTTTCCATTTCCATGATAATGCTGATCTGCACCTGGGTTGTATATTCACAGCTTTCCTATCTGCGGAAGAAGGACGTTGGGTTTAATAAAAACCAGGTAATGATGATCATTGTGAATACAGGAGAGGATGAACGCAGCAAGATATTTGCCATGAATAATGAATTTCGTAATCTGCCCGGAGTAAAGACAGTAGGAACGGGTAATAACTATCCGGGAACTCCAAACATCAACCTGAACCTGTTTACCGTACAGACAAATACCGGTCATGTTGACAAAGGGATTGAAGATTATGGTATTGATGAAAATTACCTGGCTGCGCTTAATATTCCCGTAGTGAAGGGCCGTAATTTTTCAGGGCCCTCAGATACGTTGCACAGTATTATGGTGAATGAGGCCATGGTAAAACACTTTGCATGGGACAACGCGATTGGAAAGCGCGTCACATTTCCCGGTGACACTTCAGGGCGCTACCTTGAAGTAATAGGCGTAGTAAGGGATTTCAACCAAAAATCTTTATATAATACAATAGCACCGCTTCTTTTATTCTATTCACCAAATAGTAATATTATACAGGTAAAACTGAATCCGGGCGATATCAAAACATCCATCACAAAGGCTGAAAGTATTTGGGGAAAATATTTCCCCCAGTTGCCATTTGAATATAAATTTTTAGATGAAGATTTTAATTCACAATATGCTGCGGACCAGAAGCGCGGAAAAATATTTGCAGCTTTTTCCGTGCTCACCATCATGATCACTTGCCTGGGACTGCTGGGGCTCACGGCATTCACCACACAGCAAAAGCAGAAAGAAATCAGCGTGCGAAGGGTGATGGGCGCCAGTGTAATGCAGGTGGTTACGATGATCACCAAAAACTATTTGTGGTTGTCATTAATTGCTGCTGCAATTGCCTTTCCTGTTGCCTGGTATTTTATGAATAATTGGCTGCACATATTTCCTTATAATGCCGGCATATCCGTCATTCCGTTTATTTTGTCTGCTTTTGTGATTGTAGTTACGGCATCAGCCACGGCCATGTTCCATTCCGCGAAGGCAGCCTTAGCAAATCCGGCAAAAATTTTAAAGACGGAATAAAACCATTTCCCTCTGCCTGAAGCGCTCAGAATGAGCATGCTCTTTATTTTTTTGCCGGGACAACAGAATTCGACCTTGAAGTTCTCGTTTGCTGGTAGTGATATGCGGGGTAGCTATTGCTTTGAACACCTATGCTGCCTGAAATGGAAAAAGTTTTTGCATCATTTACATACATTAGTCCCAGTTCTGCTCCTGAATACATACCAAAGCTGTTGGATCTAAAAAATCCATTGTTTGGATAGAATTTATTAACATCAGAAGACAGGAATGAATTATTGAAATTTATAAAAGCCGGCGCTGCGGATACAACTGCGAAAGCGTAATAATTGTTATTTAGCCTGCGATTTAATTGTAAGCCCAGCGGCGCAGCCAGAATTGTCGCATAGCCACCATTAAAAAAATTAAAGCTGGTTGAGATGCCGCTATACGTACTTAGAAACCATTTCTTATCCGATGCGCTTTCAAAAGAATGAAAATTATTTCCGAAGCTCATCGGATAGGTATAATCCAAAAAACCCAGCGGTAAGCTGGTTTGTGCCTTTATAGCCAAAGAAGAAATTAATATCATGAACAGAAACATTTTACGCATGCTGTTCTGCTTAAAATGTAAAATTAAGGGTTATTTGTCCACGTTGGTTGCATCTGTTACTACTTACCTTCAATCCATTTACCGGATTGGATCTCAATACCTTTCTGATCTGAGTGGAAACCGTTATCAGCACCACAAGTATGAGAATTGCGACAGCTATTACAACGCCGGAATAATTGACAGGCATATGATAGGTGAAGAACGTATTTAAAAAAGGCTTGATCAGAGCATAACTCACGGGAGCGCCCAGGATCAGCGCAATAGCAAGCAATACGGCAACTGAAGCAATCTCCCTTAAAGCCGCGGCCCTAAGTTATCCGACAAAATTTACCAATATTCAAATCTTATTCGATAGAATAATGGTTAAAACAATTAACTTCCTATTCGTATTCAATTTTAAGACATGAAATTCATTCAATCCCTTTTTCCCATTTTATTTCTAGGTATTCTTCCGCAACTTCAGATACAAGCCCAGTCAAATCAGCCACAATACTCCAAAGAAGTAGAAAATAAGATAAAGCAGGTTGAAAATAACCTGGGTGGCTGGGTTCAATTAACGGATTCCGATGTACTGTATAGTTTACCTGAAAGAATGGATTTTTATAAAGTGAATGGATTAAGCATTGCCGTGGTACACAATTACAAGCTTGAATGGGCGCGGGGTTATGGCCTGGCAGATGTTTCTGAGCATCGTCTTGTTAACCCCCAGACTCTTTTCCAGGCAGCCTCCATATCAAAATCTCTGAATGCGGTGGGTATATTAGAATTAGTTCAGGCTGGAAGAGTAAGCCTAACTAACGACATCAATAACTATTTTAAAACCTTCAAGTTCACTTCAGACAGTCTGACCCATTATAAAAAAATTACCATAGCAAATTTACTCAGTCATACAGCCGGACTCACTGTGCATGGATTTGCTGGTTATGAAGTGGGAGACAGCATTCCAACCATTTTACAAGTATTGCATGGTCAAAGACCTGCGAATAGTGAACCTGTCAAATCGCAATTCCCGCCTGGATTTAAGGTTGAATATTCCGGCGGAGGTATTGCTATCTCGCAATTGATCGTGACGGATGTCACCCAAGAGGCATATGATAAATACCAGTGGAATAATGTATTGGAGCCATTGGGCATGGTCCGTAGCTTCTATACCCAGCCTCCGCCCGTAAGCAAAATGCCTTTTTTGGCCACCGGTTACCGAGTCGACGGCAGTGAAATAAAAGGCAAATTTCATATATATCCTGAGATGGCTGCAGCAGGTCTTTGGACAAATCCGTCGGATTTGTCCTCATTCATTATAGAAATGCAGCTTGCTTACGAAGGTAAATCACATAAAGTACTCTCCAATGGCATGGCGCAACTCATGCTGACTCCATATCTTGATAGCAGTACCGCAGGTCTAGGTGTTTTTATAGAAAAAAAAGGCGACCGGAAATATTTTGGCCATGGTGGTGCAAATGAAGGATTCCGAAGTCAGTATTTTGGCAGCCTTGAAGGTGGTGACGGAGTAGTGATCATGGTGAATTCAGACAATGGTCAAATTATAGATGAGATTATTAACAGTGTGGCTAAGATTTACGGATGGAAAAACTTTTATCAGCCCGCTTTTAAGAAAATTGTGCAGGTGCCTAACCAAATCCTTGGCAATTACACCGGTAATTATGTGATGAAGGATATTACCCTTTCGATCAAAATAAATGGAAATCATTTATATATCACTCAAAATGGTAACCGGGCGTTACAAATGTTTTTCACTTCAAATACAGAGTTCTTTTTGTTTGAATTGGCTGCAGAAGCAAGTTTTGTTATGAATGGGTCAGGTAATCCGATAAGTATTAAAATACATCAAAACGGTTCAGATTATATTTTCCTTAAGAAAGAATAGTCAAACGATGCCTCAGCACTTAAATAAACTTCTTTTTTCCCTTTTAATTCCACCAGGACCGAGTTGTCAAAATCCTGTATTTCCTGGGTTGTTGACGAAATAATTCTTGTATTGAATCTATACCTGATTTACAAAACCATTTTTTAATAAAGCGGATTCATGGTTAGAAATATGTTGAAAGACCAAAGCTGAATCCCGCGGTAGTGCCGATAGTTGCGCCGATCGTATTTCCAACAATATCTTTTTGATTTTGATAGCGGTAATTGAATCTTAAAACAGTTAATGGAGTAGGTCTGAAACTGATTGCCGGCATAATACTCCAGAGTTGATTGTACATCTTCGTTCCGGTGGAA
Source organism: Chitinophagaceae bacterium (assembly GCA_003136915.1). GTDB lineage: Bacteria > Bacteroidota > Bacteroidia > Chitinophagales > Chitinophagaceae > Puia. The sequence goes on along the minus strand of PLEB01000413.1, from coordinate 2,036 downwards.
GTGAAATTTCCAACGTTCCAGTCTACGTACTCTGCACGAATTGCAAAATTGAAGGTCGCATGGTTCCAATCCAGAACTTTTCCTCTATAAAACGGTTGAACAACATCAATAAAACCACCAAACTGTTTATTGCCGAACTCAGGAGAATAGTCAGGCGGAAGTTTTACAAATATCCAGGCCCATTCCGTAGTTATACTGGTATGGGTCTTGTGAACAGTTGTATTATAATCAACATCAAATACGAACAGGTTTCTTTTATTGTCTATCGGTGCACCTTCAATTCGCCAGGTATTGTATACATTGCTCATGAACGAAAGTCCGAGTTCACCAATCTTATCATGACTCAGAGAAATTTTTCCGGTATACAACGGCTCACCACTGGCGCTGGAAGTAAATCTGTTCGGGTTGCTTTTTGCTGAAGGTAAAAAAGTTTTACCCAGACTATTGTCAATAATGGAATCATTAAATCCGCCAGTCAAATAAAACTCGTATCCGAACATCCAATGTTTAAAATATTGTTTACCGAAAACGCCAAAGCCGGCATTGTTCCAGGTGTCCGGTAGCATTTGGCTCATAGCGATCGGCCTGTCCGTAAACTCCCATTTTGGTCCGTCGTGGTTCTGATTAAAGGCGCCGATGGGGTTAAGAATCATGCCCCCACTCAGATTCAGCAAGGGATGGAGTTCAATATTCACCGCTGCATATTCCACTGTGAACTGAGCTCCGGTGGAAGCTTCCCCGGCCTCTCCGGTGGGATCATTTTCGTATTCTATTTCACCCAAAAACTTAATCCTTTTGGAAATCGTAGATGCTACAAAAAGACTGAACCGTCTGAACTGAAATTGATTACCTACCGTGATGCCGGATGTCGCCATGTATTGCCAGTCGGCTTCTATATATCCCCCAATGGAAACGGGTGATTTGCCTATATTCAGAAATGGACGGTTATAGATAGCATCCATGGTCATGGGCCTATTTACTGTATCTTTCCTTTCACTGGTTTTTAAAAGTGAACTGTCAATCTGGGCATCCACAGATAGGGATAAAAAAGATATTACAATGATTATTGAAAGCGGTAAATATTTTTTCATTTAAGGGATATATAAAGTTGGTCGTTTTGAAGGGAGACCGGGAAAGTCCGAAGATTTGTATCAGCAGGTCCATTTTGAACAATTCCCATATTATTAAATGCACTGCCATGGGCGGGACATTCTAATTTTTCTCCAAAAACCTGTAACTCGGCTCCCTGGTGTGGGCAACGCATTAATAAAGCAGAATACGTATTTTCATTAAAACGGTAAACGCAAATGGGAAACTTCATTTTCTCATGTGTCACGATAATATATTTCCTGAAGGAATTGTTATGGTGAAAAGAAGTTACCGATACAACCAGGTCGGCATTCATAATAGTTCCTTCTATCTGTTTGCTTCCACTGCAGCTTTCAAGGAATACAGATAACATGGATGCGCCCAAACAAGCATATCCGCAACTTTTTAAAAATAGTTTTCTCTCCATGTATATAACTAAAGCGATTTCAGGAATGATACAAGTGCATCTTTATCACTCTGTGAAAGATTAGAAAAACGACCGGAACTTGCAGAGGCTTCTCCACCATGCATCTGTATGGCTTCTTCGATACTGTGTGCTCTACCGTCATGTAATAAATAAGTATATCCTCCCTGTACATTCGAACCCAAACCAAGACCCCATAAAGGCGCCGTGCGCCATTCAGATGTTTTTGCATTGCCTTCTGTATATCCATCATCCAGGCCCGGACCCATATCATGCACCAGCAAATCAGTAAAGGGATTAATGGTTTGATAGGAAAGGGCATCGACGGGTGAATAGCCCGTGCTGAGTGTTTGTTTATGACAGGTTTGGCAGCCAATCTGATTAAATAACGTATCGCCGTGGACTATGGCAGGATTTGTTGGATTTCGTTGAATGGGTGTTTGAAGACAGGTGATATAAAAAACGACCGAATTGAATGTGGAATTATCTACTTCAGGTGTTGTTGGCGCACCAGGCGTCGTCT
>PLEB01000257.1 GCA_003136915.1 Chitinophagaceae bacterium | reverse complement strand
CCAATGGAAAATCAAGGGCTTTTGTGAATGACACGCCTGTGAATCTGGACCAGCTTCGCAAACTGAGCATCCTGCTGGTTGACCTGCACGAGCAGTTCGACTCCCTTTTGTTGGGAGAATCGGGTTTTCAAATGTCGGTGCTCGACGCGCTGGCAGGTCATGGCGGGTTGCTCAAAGAGTATCAGCAAATTTTTCATGAGTTGCGTTTAAAGCTGGGGGAGTTGGAAAATCTGAAAGAAAAACAATTGCAGGCAGACAAAGAAAATGATTATCATAAATTTCTATTGGCTGAATTAAAACAAGCGGGATTGCAGGAAAATGAATTTGAAAAAGCGGAAGCAGATTTGAAACTGCTTAGTCATTCGGAGGCGATTAAATCCGTACTGGCGAATATCCAATACGGAATGCAGCAGTCGGAGCAGCCTCTCGTTCAGCAGATAAGAATATTCGGCCAGCAATTGGAACCATATGCCGCTTATCATCCGAAGTTCGCTGAAATTATCCGGCGCTTGGTTTCCGCTCACATCGAATTGCAGGATTTGGCTGGGGAGATTGAATCTATCAATGATGAAATACAATATGATCCGGAACAGATTGAAAAACTCAACGAGCGCATACACACGGGTTACAAACTTTTTAAGAAACACAATGCGCACTCAACGGGGGAATTGATCCGGTTGGAGGAGGGGCTTGAAAGTAAAATTCAGGAAGTGCTGAATCTGGCAGAAGAGATAAACGCAAAAGAAAAACAGGCGGAAGCGCTGGTAAAAATGGCCGGAGCGCTGGCGGTTGGTTTGTCGCGCGGCCGCAAGGCACAGGTTGCCACACTTGAAGAAAAAGTAAATGGATTGCTGAAAAAAGTGGGCATGCCGAACGCCCGGATCCGGGTGGATTTGTCAGATACCCGGCTGAATATTTATGGACAGGATGAAGTTGAATTCTTATTTGATGCCAACAAGAGTAACCGGTTTGAATCCGTTAAGAAAGTAGCTTCAGGAGGAGAACTCAGCAGGCTTATGCTCTGCATAAAATCACTTGTTGCCCAGTCGCTGGATATGCCGACGCTGCTCTTTGATGAAATTGATTCCGGCATTTCGGGCGAAGCAGCCAGGCAGGTGGGGATCATTCTCAGGGACCTTTCCAGGAACAGGCAGGTTATCTGTATTACGCACCAGCCACAAATTGCCGGGAAAGGGAATTCTCACTTTTATGTACATAAGGAAATCAGGAATGAAAAAATGAATACGAGGATCCAGCTCCTGAATAACGAAGAACGGATACTCGTAATTGCCAGGATGCTGTCCGGTGAGAAACCCACGGCCGCTGCAATCGAAAATGCCCGCGAACTGGTTAATTAATATTTATTGTTCCTTATTTACACTTCCTGCCCCGCTCACATGCTGGCTCACATTGGAAGCATTTCCTTTATAGTGTACGTTGCCCACTCCGCTTACGTCTGCCTCCAGCTTCTCGCTGGCATATACTTCTGCACTTCCGGCACCGGAAATATCCACTTTGGTGTTTTCTGAAAGAAGGTCATAACAAAAAGCATGACCCGCACCACTCAGGTCAATGTCCAGGTCCTTGGTCTGTCCTTTCAGGCGTACCGTTCCGCTGCCCGAAATTTTTGCGGATAAGGCCGGCGCGTCTACTTCCATTTCGATATCACCCGCGCCGCTAGCCTCCAAATCAAGGTTCTCAGGATTGGAGATTTTACCGGTACCCTTGATATCGCTTGCTCCGGAAACCTCAATGCTGCTATAAACAGGCGCTGTTACATAGACCGTAAGGTCGCCAGTAGGACTGATATTGTAACCCGGTTTTGTTCTGATCTTAATCCGGTCGTCTTCCTGATTCACCTCAACATAAGGCAGGATGTTTTCATCGCCTTCCAGCCTTACAGGCTTGAGATCACCCTGGGAGACCATCAGCTTGATTGCACCGCTGGCCTCAACATGTTTGAAAGGCGAGACGGTTCTCTCCTCTGTTTTGATAACACCGTTTCCACGGATCCGTCTGCCCATAAACCGCCCGCATGAAACCAGCATCATAACAGTAGTTGCAAGAAGAAGCAATTTTTTCATGGTTGTTTTTTGATATGCAAAAGTTCACATTTTATCCCGAATAGAAAAAATCATTTAAGGGATTGGACGTCATGGTCATAAGAAAGGTTACAGTGCGGCGGTAAAGAGGAAATCGGCCGTCCCCAATATCTAAACGCCAAACCTTTCTTTATCTTCGCAACTCCATGACTGAAAAGATCATCATTCTCGATTTCGGTTCCCAATATACCCAGTTGATAGCCCGGTCGGTTCGCGAAGCAAATGTGTATTGCGAGATATTTCCTTATCATAAAAAGATCAACCCCGACCCCTCCATAAAGGGGGTCATCCTTTCCGGTTCACCCTTTTCAGTGAATGACAAGAACGCCCCTGCAGTGAATATTAAGGCCATGCATGGGTTTCTGCCAATCCTGGGGATCTGTTATGGGGCGCAGCTTACTGCCCGGGAATTTGGTGGCAAGGTTGCCAGCAGCGATAAGCGTGAATACGGACGAGCGCTGCTGAGCAAGATAAAAGAAGATCCGCTGTTTAAGGATATGAGTCATTTAAGCCAGGTCTGGATGAGTCATGCGGATACCATCCTGGAGCTTCCTGCAGGTTTTGATGTACTGGCCACAACGGATTCGATACCGTATGCGGCTTTTAAAAATAACGGGGAAGGCTTTCCGTTATACTGCCTCCAGTTTCATCCGGAAGTGTATCATACTATCGAAGGCAAAAAGATCATCCGTAATTTTCTTGTGGATATTTGCGGTTGCGCGCAGGACTGGACGCCGGCCCATTTCATAAATGACACCGTCGAACATTTGAAAAAGCAGATCGGCAAAAAGAAAGTGATCATGGCTCTCAGCGGCGGCGTGGATTCAACAGTGGCCGCAACGCTTATTCATAAAGCTATCGGAAACAGGCTATTCGGGATTTTTGTTGACAATGGCGTCCTGCGCAAAAATGAATTTCAGGAAGTGCTGGATACGTATAAGCGGATTGGCCTGAATGTTCAGGGGATTGATGCAAAGAAAATATTTTATAAAAAACTCAGGGGGAAAACGGATCCGGAAGAAAAGCGAAAGACCATCGGTAAACAATTCATTAAAATTTTTCTGAAGGAAGCCGGCAAGCTGGAAGAAATTGACCTGCTCGGCCAGGGAACCATTTATCCCGATGTGATCGAAAGTGTTTCCGTACACGGTCCGTCTATGACCATCAAGTCACATCACAATGTGGGGGGTCTTCCCAAAAAGATGAAACTAGGCCTGGTTGAGCCACTTCGCTTCTTGTTTAAAGACGAAGTACGGAAAGTTGGAAAGGAATTGGGTATCCCGGACGATTTGCTGCAGCGGCATCCGTTTCCCGGCCCCGGTCTTGCCATCCGTATTCTGGGCGAGGTAAATCCGGCGAAAGTAAAATTGTTGCAGCAGGCGGACCAGCTGTTCACCCAGGCTTTAAAAGACCATAAGCTGTATGGCAGTGTTTGGCAGGCAGGCGCCATCCTGCTGCCGGTAAAAAGTGTTGGTGTGATGGGTGATGAACGAACCTATGAATTTACTGTCGCCTTGCGGGCAGTGACTTCTGTGGATGGAATGACCGCTGACTGGGCGCACCTTCCCTATGATTTCCTTGCCCAGGTGTCAAGCGATATTATCAATAAGGTCAAGGGAATTAACCGTGTGGTGTACGATATCAGCAGTAAGCCGCCTTCAACCATTGAATGGGAATAATTTCTGGCATCGTTGAAGGATAATCAATCAATCCCGTTCAATCAGGCTAATAAAAAAATTAAATCCGAAGTAAAAAGAAACGGATGAAATGTAACGGTTCATTACTCCTTGGTTTGGTATTGCTGATGGCAGTACAGTCAAGCTCATTGGCTCAAACAAAGGATACCGCCTCCCGTTATCATATTGCTGTTTTCCTTCCCTTATTCCTGGATTCCGCTTTCGACGCATCCGGCCAATACCGCTTTGATCAGAATTTTCCTAAGTATATTAACCCGGGTCTGGAATTTTATGAAGGACTGAAACTGGCTGCGGATTCGCTGGCAAAAACCAACAATAGCCTGGACATAACCGTCTACGACACACGTTCCGCAACCAAAACCCTCGGGCAGGTATTGGATGAACCTGTTTTTGACTCTATAAACCTGATCATTGGCTATGTTAACGTTGCTGAGTTCCGCACGCTTTCCCGGGAAGCAAGTGAAAAAGATATACCCTTTATCAATGTGAATTATCCCAATGACGGAGGCATTACCAATAACCCCCAGGTAGTGATACTGAATTCAACACTGAAATCGCACTTCGAAGCATTGTATAAATTCATTCAGCGCAACTGGGCCACCTCAAATATTCTTTACCTGCGAAAAAAAGGCGCCCAGGAAGATCTCGTTAAGAATGATTTTGCTGACATAGAGAAAAATACCGCTTCTGTGCCTCTGCATATGAAATACATCAATATCGACAATGCTTTGGATCCGGGCCACTTGTTGCCCTACTTGGACAGCAATACAAAAACCATTGTTCTGGTTGGAAGTCTGGATGAGAACTTCGGAAAACAGGTCTGCACACAACTGGCATCCCTGAATAAAACCTATACAACAAAAATTTTAGGCATGCCCACCTGGGACGCAATTGATTTTTCTGACCCGGTTTATGCGGATCAGGAGATTTATTATACCACTCCATTTTATAATAATCCGAATGATAGTGTGGTTTTGTCTATTCAGCAATATTTCAGGATCCGATTCTATTCAAGGCCTTCCGATATGGTTTACCGGGGATACGAAACATTGATGCATTTCGGGCAACTGTTAAACGCAAACCAGGGAAAGCTTAGCGGTAGTGTCGGAGAAAGGAAATTTAAAGTGTTCAATGATTTTGATATCGAGCCTGTTTTTCTGAATAAAGAGAATCCTACGCTCGATTACCTCGAGAATAAAAAGCTCTATATCATCAAAAAGGTCAATGGCAATGTTGTTGCAGTATATTAGGCGACAAATTTACTTTCATGGGCTTGTTAAGTTTTACCGGGAAAGGCATTTACTGTGCAGCAGGAGATTTTTACATTGATCCCTGGCAACCCGTAAAAAGGGCAGTGATCACCCATGCGCACAGTGATCATGCGCGACCGGGCAGCGAATATTATTTATGTCATCGTTTTACTATGCCACTGCTTCAGCTGAGGCTGGGTAATCCCGTTTGCCAGGCTGTAGAATGGGCGGAGCACATTACCATAAATGGCGTGAGTGTTTCTCTTTACCCGGCAGGCCATATCATCGGATCTTCCCAGATACGAATTGAATCTCAGGGCGAGGTCTGGGTTGTGGGTGGTGATTTTAAAACGGAGAATGATGGTATAAGCGGGGAAATGGAATTGCTGAAATGCGACACATTCGTTACCGAATCTACATTTGGTCTGCCGGTCTATAAATGGAAACCTCAACAGCAAATATTCTATGATATTCAGAACTGGATAAACCAAAACCGGGAAAAAGGAAAAAACTCGGTCCTGATTGCGTATAGCCTGGGAAAGGCGCAGCGGCTTTTATCCTGCCTTACAGAAATTTCATCTACGATCTATGCCCATGGAGCTGTTTGGAATACCCACCAGGCATTGGTCCGGTCTGGATTTAATCTGCCGGAGATAGAAAAGGTCACGCCGGAAATGTCCAGGGGATATTTCAAAGAAGCTGTGATCATCGCTCCGCCTTCAGCAGACCGTTCTCCCTGGATGAACCGCCTTATTCCCGCTGCTGTAGGTGTCTGCAGCGGATGGATGCAGGTTCGCGGCAATGCGCGGCGTCGCAATGCGGACGCCGGTTTTGCACTGAGTGACCATGCGGATTGGAATGGATTACTTCAGGTAATCCGTGGAACAGGTGCTGAAAAAATTTTTGTTACGCATGGGTTTCAGTCTGCTTTCAGCCGTTATCTCAATGAACTGGGCATTGACTCCGAAGAAATAAAAACAGAATATGGCGATGAAAAAGAACTGGAAACGGAAGAGCAACTTGCTTCAGCGGAAACCTGGGCTTGAGTTATGAAAAAATTTTCAGACCTCGTTATCTCATTAGGCACATCTACAAAAACAAATGATAAGCTTGGAATGCTTGTCAGCTATTTTGAGGATGCTGATGACCGGGATAAGGTATGGGTCATTGCGATTTTCAGTGGACGCAGACCCAAGCGCTCCGTATCCTCTGCCATCTTGCAGGAATGGTGTATGGAGCTGACCGGAATTCCTCCGTGGTTGTTTGAAGAGTGTTATCATACTGTTGGCGACCTGGCAGAAACTCTTTCCCTTCTTGTTCCGGAAGGAAAAGAGGAGGCTTCCGGATTGGGTCTTCACCATTATCTGGAACAACTGATCCTGCTTGAGAAATCAGATATGGGTAACCGCAAATCATTTATACTGGATGCATGGAAGCGTATGACCAGGAGTGAAATGTTTGTGTTCAATAAACTGATAACCGGAAATTTCCGGATCGGTGTTTCGCAAAAAATGATCATAAATGCACTGGCAAAAACGGTGCGGCTGGAACCTTCTGTCATCGCTCACCGCATCAGTGGAAACTGGGACCCCATTCACTTTCCATTCAGTGAGTTACTCGGAAGCAGTTCTGTAATCCTGGATCATTCCCGTCCGTATCCATTTTATCTTGCCTATGCGCTGGAAGATGATCTGCCGCAACTGGGCGATCCCGCGGAATGGTTTGCCGAGTGGAAATGGGATGGAATCCGGGGAGAGATCATTCACCGGAATGGTCAGTTGTTCGTATGGAGCAGGGGAGAAGAACTCATGACGGAGAAATTTCCCGAATATGCGCCCTTGCAGGAGCAACTTCCGGAAGGAATCGTAATGGATGGAGAGATTATTTGTATGTCGACGGCCGAGTCGGACATGGTTGACTTCTTTCCGCTACCCTTTGCCGCGTTACAGACCCGCATTGGAAGAAAAAATATTACGAAAAAACAGTTGGTAGAAGCGCCTGTTGCTTTCATTGCCTATGACCTGCTGGAATATGATGGCGAAGATTTTCGTGAAAGACCTCAGGAGGAAAGAAGGGCCATGCTGGAGAAAGTAGTCAGGGAAATTCACCATCCTGTGTTGCGACTTTCTCCCCTGATTCCTTTTCATGACTGGAATGAATTGGTTTCGATCCGGCTCCGATCACGGGAAATCGGCAGCGAAGGCCTGATGTTAAAGAGGAAGAAATCGATTTATCAAACGGGAAGGAAACGCGGGGATTGGTGGAAATGGAAAATTGATCCCCTGGTGATCGACGCCGTGATGGTTTATGCGCAGAAGGGTCATGGGAGAAGAAGTAACCTGTACACGGATTATACTTTTGCCGTCCGAAACGGAGACCAATTGTTAACTTTTACGAAAGCTTATTCGGGTTTAACAGATAAAGAATTCGATGAAGTGGATCATTTCGTAAAAAAGCATTCGATTGAAAAATTCGGTCCCGTTCGCACGGTAAAACCTGAACTGGTATTTGAAATTGCATTTGAGGGAATTGCCGCATCCAAAAGACACAAATCCGGTGTGGCACTCCGCTTTCCAAGGATCAACCGCTGGCGTAAAGATAAAAAGGCAGATGAGATCAATACGCTGGAGGATTTGAGGCAAATGTTGGAGAAGTATGGGGTGAGAAAGTAAAAATTAAAAAGTAAAAAGTAAAAATTAAAAAATTTTAGGATCTTTTATGAGAATCAGTTCATCTGTTTGAAAGTACTTTCGTTTTTGCTCATATAATGAAAAATAGTTCTCAGGACATTGTTTCCCCCTTTCGCACCATTTTTTACTTTTTAC
>PLEB01000077.1 GCA_003136915.1 Chitinophagaceae bacterium | reverse complement strand
TATTCAGTTTGAGCGTACCGAAAAATAACAGTAAAGTGAAAATGCCCCAGAGGATCAGGTAAGCGACCATAGCAGACTCGTACGATGCGGAGATCCACCCCGATTTACCCATTAAGATCAATCCTACCAGTGTCAACCAGAAAGAGCCATAGGAAATGAAAGCCGTCATTCCAAAAGTATTGTTCTTTCTGTATTCAAAAATGCCGGCAATCACCTGCGCAATGCCACCATAAAAAAGGCCCATAGCCAGGATCATGGAATTCATTTCAAAAAAGCCGGCGTTGTGCAGGTTTAACAGAACGGTGGTCATGCCAAAACCAAACAAACCCAAAGGAGCGGGATTTGCAAGCGAATCTTTAATAACAACAGGATTTTGTTCAGGACTCATATAGCTGTTTTAAGGATTGAAAAATCGTTAGTATTCTAAAAATACTGCTTATATCCAAATTAAACAGAAGATTATCGCGGCTGTTAAGTTTAAAAAATACCTGTCACTAACTCGTTGAATTTCCTCAATTTAACAGAAAAAGTATGACTTGCGGCCTTCCCGGTTTAACTTCATCAGCTTCTTAATCAAAACACTTTTTTACACACGTATTCATTTTTTAGTAAGGTCCCTGCACTTCAATGAAAAAAAAGCCGATCATATTGTCCTGGAGCGGAGGTAAGGATTGTACCTATTGCCTTAATAAGCTTTTGCTCGGTGGCGAATATGAGATAAAGTTTCTGCTGAGCACAATGAACGGAAGGTATAAGCGCTTATCCATGCATGGGATAAGAGAAGAATTGATAGAAGCCCAGTCAAAATGCATCGGCATCCCTTTGCGCAAAGTATATGTGTTCGGAACGAGTAATGAAGAGTACGAGGAACAGATGGGAAAGATGCTGGCCGAACTAAGATCAGAAGGTTTAGATACAATTGCCTTTGGGGATATATTCCTGGAGGATCTTAGAACTTACAGGGAGGAAAAACTAAAGGCGCTTGCCATGAATGCAATTTTCCCCCTCTGGAAAAGCGATACGCGCCTGCTCCTGCAGGATTTTATTGAAAAAAAATTTGTTGCCTATACCTGCTGCATCAACGATGGCTATTTGACGAAAGCATGGGCGGGCCGGAAATTGGACCTTCAATTTCTCGAAGATATACCTGCTTCGGTCGACTGCTGCGGAGAAAACGGAGAATTTCATACATTCTGTACAGATGGTCCTATTTTCAGGCAGCCGGTAGCGTTCAGCAAAGGAGGATTTGAATATCGACCGCTTGAAATCAAATCAGTTGATCCGGCAGATTCATTGCAAAAAGAAGAAGTCCGCGGCTTCTGGTTCTGTGATTTTTTACCTTTCTGAATACCATGCGCGACACTCATTCTTCAGTTAAACAGTATTTCTATTTTTTTCTCCTTTTGCGTGCAACTTTCTTAGCAGGCGCTGCGGATTTTTTCCGGACGGATTTCTTTCGCGGAGCTGTTTTCTTTGCGGGTTTTCGCTTGGCAGCGGAAGCAGGTTTTTTACGCGTGGGTTTGACAACTTTTTTCGCTGCGACTTTTTTTATTCGTTTTTTGGCCTTGGATGCGGTTGCTTTTTTTGCGGGTTTAGCCTTTCTCTTTTTGAACTCCTGAATTTTCGACTTTACACTATCAATGGCCTCCCCGGCGAATTCTACCAGGTGATCTTTTCCCAGCACCAATTCCTCTTTTACATGGGCCGCCTGGTCACCAAGTTTTTCAAAAAAGGACTTTTCAGGTTCGGTCGCGGTATTTTGTTTTTTGTCTTGCATTTGTTTCTTTTAAGAATTTAAATATAAGCATTTGTTTCCATCGTAATCTGGTAAACAAATGAAGAAGCCATGACAAAATAGGCAAGTCTGGTTATTAAAGTTTTGATTTTACCAGGAGTTGATTCGAACTCCTTAATAGATTCGCCGAGGTTTTCATGAGTCGTTCAAATTTTTCATCGGCAGACTCGCTACCCTTTTCAGAAGTTTCCATAGCCGTAGCCTTTTCATCGGCAAACTCGCTACCCTTTTTGGAAGTTTTCGTGGCCTTGGCCTTTTCTTCATGGGAAATTGCAAAAGCGTTCAGCGTTTTTTTGTATTGAATAGCTTCCGATCTGGTTAAGGTGGTAAGGCTACCCCTTCCCTCGAAATAATAATTTGTAGCGATAAACTTCTTTACGTGCTGGCGGGTTTCCTCAGGGAGAAAGCGCTGGAGAGTCCAGAAATTCCGGCTACCCGACCTGTCAATCGCCGAACAGACCGGTTTCGGACCGCCATTGTAGGCAGCAATCACGAGTAACCAGTCGCCGAATTGAGCATAAAGATCTTTAAGATACCTGGCGGCTGCCTTTGTGCTCTTGTAATAATTCTTTCGCTCATCTGCTTTAGGTAAGGTTTTCAGGCCAAGGATCCGCGCGGTCCCGGGCATGAGTTGCCAGGGTCCGAGAGCACCTACATGAGATGTCGCCGATGGTTTTAATTCCGATTCGATAACCGCGAGGTACTTTAATTGAAGAGGCAAACCATAGACCCTGAAAATGGAGTCAATAATAGTAAAGGGCGCTGCGCTTCGATGTTTAATGATAACCAGGTTGCTTTCGCTCTTCCTGATATAATTCTTCATGAAAACCATCTCCTGCTTGTTCAGCGGAGCTTTTGGAGCCAAAGCTGAGAAGCTCAGGCGGGATCCGTGCGCGCGACTCTTTAATATAGCCGCACCGGAATCCGCTTTGTCAGAAGAAGTCGGCAATAGAAAAAATGAACTGCAAAGGCAAATGGTCAATGGTGATTTCAACATCGTTTTAATTTATGCGTAAAACAATGCCGAACCCAGGTTTGGATTTAATGCAATTAAAGATGGATCATAGGAATATTGGGAGATCAGTACAGCGTGTTCCGGGGGTACGGTCGTTCGGGTTTTTCAATTTCGGAGCTGTACGGTTTAAAGGTATATAGTAGTCCCCCGACTTCATAAGTAGTTTAACTGGGGAAACTACGATATGGATATAACAGATTGATTATAATGCTATTAAGCAGGTTGATCAGGATCAATTCCTTGAAAAATCCTGCTTTTTTGCCAGTTAAGCCGAATACGCCCGGCGCCCCTTCCGATGGTATTAAATACCTTGAAATCCTGCGATTATTCAGGGGGATCCACCCCAGGCTGATAGGCTTCTTACTCAGTCTGAACGCAGGCTTTTGATTGGATTTACACGGGCTGCCTGAATGGCCCGGACGCTCATGGTAATCAGCGCAATCAGCGCAGAAACTAAACCTGCCGCGGCAAACACCCACCATTGTAAAGAAATGCGATAAGCAAAATCAGAGAGCCAGCGATGCATTGCATACCAGGATACGGGCAGGGCTATCACCGCGGCCAATGCAACCAGTTTCAGGAAGTCTTTTGAAACAAGCTGAACAATATTCAGAACGGAAGCGCCCATTACCTTGCGGATACCAATCTCCTTGGTAAGCTGCTGTGCAGTAAATGTTACCAGTCCGAATAGTCCCAGCACGGATAACAATACAGCAAGCAGGGTGAAGACAAAGGCCAGCGTTTCCTGTTTTTCTTCCATTGCATATTGACGCGCAAAATTCAGATCCAGAAAATGAAATTCTGCGGGATTGCCGGAGTCGAAGCCTTTATATACCTGATCGACATATGCCAAGGCCTGATTTGATTTTCCCTTGGCCAGACGGATATATAGATTATCTTTTTCCTGGACATTCGGCGGTGGAACAAGTACCAGGGGTTGCACTTTATGTTGTAAGGAATAAGTGTGAAAATCGCGGATCACACCAACGACGGTCATTGTTCCTGATCCGGGTTCTGCCTTGCGCATTTTCATCCCAATAGGATGTTTCCATCCCAATTCCTTTACCAGTGTTTCATTTACCAGGATGGAATTCGTTTGATCCGTTGGCAATTGGTCAGAAAAATTCCGTCCTTCATCCAGTTTGATCTGCATGGTTGGGAGGTAGTCTTCATCAACGATAAGCTCCTGCACTGCTTTGGCAACCGGCGCAATGCCCAGATCATTCTTTTCATATAAGTAACCGCGCATGCCCAGATCATTATTTCCTATTGGATTCCCCGCCACTGCAACCCCTTCGATCAGCGGGCTCTGCAAGAGTCTGGCTTTGATGACGGGGATCTGTGCGCGCAGATTTTTGTTGTCGATATGGAAGGTCACAACCTGCTCTTTATTAAAACCGAGATCCGAATGCGTGGCATACTGAAGCTGCCGGTAGATTACAAAAGATGCAGAGATCATGAAGACTGTTATTACGAATTGGATAACCAGCAGGGATTTCCGGAACAATACAGTTCCACGAATATTACCCATATTCCCTTTGAGCGCAGGAATGGCGCTGAACCTCGATAAAAAAACGGATGGATAAATGCCGCTGATCAATCCGACCAGCAACGAAAACAATAAGGTAAATATAATGGTCGGGGCCACCCCAAAATCCTGTAGCGAAAGTGATTTACCCGTTAGTTCCCTGAAAAATGGCATGGAAAGCTGCACGATAACGAGGCCCAGCACTCCTGCAATGCAGGTTACCAGCATGGCTTCTGTGATGAAGAGAGCAGCCAACTGCATCCTGCCGGAGCCAATGGTTTTCCTGATCCCAATCTCACGAACCCGCGCAGAAGACCGGGCAGTGGCGAGGTTGATATAATTTATTATTGCAATTAATAAAATAAGCAACGCAATGGCACTGAAAATATAAACCTTTGCCATGCTTCCATTCGCGCTGAGCTCGTAATCCAGATTAGAATGCAGATGAATGGAAAGCAAAGGCTGAAGTTCAATGGCATAGTCCGTAACCTGCACTTGCTTTTTAATTGTCTTGTCGCTAAAAGCAGGAAGCGTCGCACGCAGTGAATTGATACCGGAAGGTTTTTTCAGAAGCAGGTAAGTATAAAGAGAAGCGTTTTGCCATCCGCTGGTAAAATTATCGGGCAAAGGCCTAACCGCACGAAAACGAAGATGTGCATTTTCGGGAATATCCTGGATTACGGCAGTAACGTGACACGATCCATTGCCGGGAAATACAACCAATTGTTGCATGGCCGCATCGGCTGAGCCAAATAGTATACGAGCAAGACTTTCCGTTATCACTATAGAGCCTGGGTCAGATAAAGCTGTTTCAGCATTTCCTTCCAGAAATTTATAGGTGAAGACATTGAATAATGATTTGTCAGCTACAATCATATCCTCCACCTTCAAATTGCTGTTACCATGCTGAATCACAGCACCACCCTCCGGGTCAATACGAACAGCATCTTCTATTTCCGGAAAATTTTGTTTTAGAACGGGCGCAAAAGGGGCCGAAGTAAGTGCAATATTCATACTTCCACCATCCCAATGGGCATGTTGCACCACCCGCACAATTCGGTCGGCTTTTTCATTGAACCTGTCAAAGCTTAGTTCATCAGAAACATAGAGGGCGATGAGCCAGCATGCAGCGAGACTAACAGCCAGTCCACTGATATTAATAAGAGAATAGATCCTCTGTCGTTTCAGGTTGCGGTAAGAAAAGCGGAGATTATTGCTAAACATATCTATAAAATTAGAGTAAAGTATCCGATGCATCAGATCTTTCCAACCTGGTGCCAATTAAGTATAGGGATGATGGCCAGCAACTTAAGTGCAGGATGAAAACCTGAGTGTTCATTTTTGATACAGTAAGGTGTCCGGGAATGAACTGTGATTCTAGGAAATTTGAACCGGGCTCAACAGTCCGGCAGGTATGGCTCCTGTATTCCACGAAGAATGAATACACAACGCGGCACCAAGTGCAGAAGCATGTGCGAGGGATGCGGCAAAGATCTTTTTCTCTGGAAAAGAAAGTGCGAGCAAATTCATGAAAAAAGGGTTCTTGCTGAAGCCTCCATCCACGAAAATTTGCTCTATTCCGCCGGGTTCCAAAACCAGGTTTATAGCTTTTTTCTGTTGACGGACAAGATTGATCATAAATACATGATAAGCTTCTTCGTACGAGCTCAATTTATCAGGATCAGCGAAAGCTGCTGCAATCCCAGGATCTTTTGATTGAAACCATTTCTCCACTAAAAAGCTGTCCACTTTTAACCTGAGAAAATAATCTTCTGCGCATTGAAATTGATCAGCTAATTTCTTAGTAAACAATTCATGTTCTTTTCCGGCATACAACCGCGAGGCCTTTATCGGCTCTCCCTTCAGGGATAAATAGCATAAACAATCCTGTTTAAGTTCCTGATCGGTTAAGGATGAATGATTGAATGGATTCAGGCTGACAGACCAGGTTCCGGTGGATAATAACACAAAGGGATCATTGAACACGGACAGATAGGGTATCAAGGCAGATGAACTGTCGTGCAATCCTACGCCTGCCATTATTCCATCCTTTCGTTCAATAACGTTTGCTCCGGGTAGTATGATGGGAAATTTTTCTTTCAATCCTTCTTCTATCACCCATTTATGATAATCCTGCTTCTCAAAATCCCATAATCGTGTATGACATCCAATGCTCGTAAGCTCGGATGCACAAACACCGGATAGTAAAAAGCTCAGCCACTGTGGCAAATGCAGGGAATACCTGATCTGCCGATATATTTCCGGGCTTTGTTTTTTCAACCAGTACAATTGCATTCCAGAATTCAAATGGCCCAGCTGAGGGGAAGCCGTTTGCATTCCCAACTGCCCGTCATTGTTATATTTCCGGTCAAATTCCTCCTGGAGGAAAGCGGGAAAGGGCTTTAGATAATTATAAAGAGGGGTTAGCGGCCGCAGCTCGGGGCTCAAATGAACGAAGGATGCCCCGTAGGCAGAAACATTCACCGCCTTCAGTTCAAGATCCTTTCTTTGTTTCAATGCAGCAAAGCTTTCTCTAACCCAGGTTGCCAGCAGTTGCAGATCTTCCGAAGGAAATCCGTCTTCATCGGTTGTTTCCGGAAGCTGTATGTTCTTCTCTTCCAGAACCCGGTATTGCGCATCGAATAATACCTGTTTTTTATTGGTGCGGCCAATATCAAATATAGCTATAGCTGGCAGCGCATGCATGATTATAATCCGGTTGCAAATGATTTACTGCCCCTTTCTTTTACTAATTTTTCTCTTATCCGCGCTTCGCGGAAAACATACAGGGGATCCAGCGCGGCACCTACCCGAAGCCGGGCTTCAGCGACCAGTGGCCGCACATCCGTACGGAACGCGTTCTGTAATATTTCCTGAGCCTGCACAACATCATTTTCCATTCTTGAAAGATCAAGTGCTTTATGATCAATCAGGAGAGCCTGAGCGTAACTGATCATTATGGCTTCCACCGATTGCAACAGATCTTCCAGCGGATCTTTAACATTGTGCGATGCATCGATCATCCAGGCAAGATCCCACGCATGATCCATTGAACGCGCATTCATCCCCTCTATCAGTTCATTAAAAATTAAAAAAAGCTGGTAAGGTTTTATACTCCCAACCGTAAGGTCATCGTCTCCGAATTTCGAATCATTGAAATGGAAACCACCCAGTTTTTCTTCCATAAGCAGTAAGGCGACTATCTGCTCAATATTTGCATTGGGCAGATGGTGCCCCAGATCCACCAGGGTAAAGGCCTTGGGGCCGAGCTTTTTTGCATACAACAGAGATTGCCCCCAATCGCCGACAGTTGTGGAATAAAAATTCGGTTCATAGGCTTTGTACTCGACATATATTTTCCAATTTTCGGGAAGATGCACATAGATTTCCTGCAGGCTTTCCAGCGTTCGCTGAAATGCTTTTCTGAAATTCAACTGACCGGGAAAACTGGATCCGTCTGCCAGCCAAACAGTAAGAGCGGTTGAACCAAGATCAATACCCTGGCTGATGACCCCGATATTGTGTGTGATAGCTTGCTTTCGGACCGCTTTATCTGTGTGTTGTAAGGATCCGAATTTATAACTCAAATCCTGACCAGGCTGATCCTGGAATGTATTTGAGTTCATGGCATCAAAACGCAATCCATATTGAGCAGCAAGACCCCGGATCTTTGCCGGATCCGAAGGAATATCCCAGGGAATATGGAGTGAAATGGCTCCGCTTGACCGGTTCAATGCATGCAGGAGGCCGATGTCCCCGATTTTTTCTTCCAGGTTCCTGGGTTCCCCTCCACCTGGAAACCTGCCGAACCGAGTGCCGCCGGTCCCCAGCGCCCAACTGGGAATGGCCACCTGAAATTTTTCCAGTTTCTGAATAATGGCGTCCGGATCTTTGATTTCTTCACGAAGAAATTGAATTCTTTTTTTGTGTGCAGAAAGCGCGTCCTGATTGTAGTGACTTATATTTAATTTATCCAATAACATGGATCGTTTCTTTTTTTCCCTAAGAGATTACCAAATATTATCGCACAAAGGCAGCAGCTACACCCCCATCCACGTTCAATACATTACCGGTGGATTTATTTAATAAGCCACCCACAAAGGCAAAGCATGCATTCGCCACATCTTCCGGAAGGATCATTTCGTTCAGCAAGGTTCTTTTTGCATAATAAGCAGGCAACTCTTCTACAGTAATGCCGTAAGCTTTCGCGCGGCCGGCCGCCCATTCCCCCGCCCAGATCTTACTGTCATGTATAACCGCATCCGGATTCACCACGTTCACCCGGATATGGTCATTTCCCAGTTCTGCGGCATTCAGGCGGCTGAGATGCAGTTGGGCCGCTTTTGCCGATCCGTAAGCTGCATTATTCGGACCAGACACGAGCGCATTTTTGCTCACGATATTTATTATATCAGCTCCTATATTTTGTTTCCGCATGATTCCGACCGCTTTTTGCGTCATAAGGAATTGCCCCTTTACCAGCACATCATATAATTTATCCCAGTCCGATTCGGTATGTTCCTCCAATGATTTTGAGATGGAAATTCCGGCACAATTGACGAGGATGTCCACGCCGCCGAATGCAAGCACAGCCTGCTGAAAGATTTTCTGAATCGATGCGGGTTCCGTCACATCCAGCAGTCCGGATTCAAAAGCGTCTTTTCCGAATTGCTGGCCGAATTCCCGGCTTGCAATTTCCAGCCGGCCCTTATCATTGTCATTCAATATCACAACGGCGCCTTCCTCTGCCATTTTCCTTGCGATGGCTTTTCCAATCCCTCCCGCACTTCCCGTTATCAGGGCGACCCTGCCCGTTAGCGGCCTGCCCCTGGGCATCCGTTGCAGTTTTGCCTCTTCCAGGAGCCAATATTCAATATCAAAGGCCTCCTGCCTGGGTAATGAAGTGTAAGAAGAAATAGCTTCCGCGCCTTTCATAACCTGAATCGCATTGCCATAAAACTCAGCGGCGATCCTTGCAGTGGCCTTGTCTTTTGCGAAGGTAAACATACCGACACCCGGATAGAGCATAACCACCGGATTGGGATCGCGCATCGGGGGACTGCCCGCATGTTTGTAGCGTTCATAGTATTCCTTGTACATTATGCGGTATGCGTCAAAAGCAGAATTCAGTTTTTGTTGCAGGGTGGGAATATCTTTAAGTTCATCGTTTGTTGAAAGCGGAAGAATCAGGGGACTGATCTTTGTTCTCAGAAAATGATCCGGACAGCTTGTGCCCATCGGCGCGAGTTTTTCCAGATCCCGGGAGTTGATGAATTCCAATACCGCAGTGCTGTCGGAAAAATGACCGATCATGGGCATTTGGGTTGATACATATCCGCGGAGCAAAGGCATGAGCGCCGTGGCCTTTTCTTTTCTTTCTTCGGGAGACAATGAATTTATTTTCATTCCTCCGAAAACCGGCCTGCTTTTACCCGTATTTTTTTCAATATAATCCGCACATTGTTCAATTATTTCGAGCGTATTGACGTAACTCTGATAAGAGGTATCTCCCCAGCTAAACAATCCATGCGAGCCAAGCATGATTCCCCGAATGCCGGGATGCGCATCCAGACACGCTTTCAACTTTAATCCCAAATCAAATCCCGGCCGCTGCCACTCAACCCAACCCAGGGTTCCATTAAAAATCTCTTCTGTAATTCTTTTTCCGTCCTTCGCCGCAGCTACTGCAATCGCAGCATCCGGATGCAGATGATCAATGTGCCGGAAGGGCAAAAATGCATGCAGCGCGGTATCTATTGAAGGCACTTTCGACTGCAGATCGAAAATGCAATGGTTGAATAGTTCTACCATTTCATCCTCATGTTCTATTCCCCGGTATCTTTTTTTCAGTCCATTCAGGCGATCCATGTACAATACCGAAAGCCCGTTTTTTTTGAGCGTGCCCAGATCACCGCCAGATCCTTTCACATACATGACCTCAGTTTCATTGCCAGTCAGCGGATCCGGCATTTGTATTTTGCAGGAAGTATTTCCGCCGCCATAATTGGTAAGTCGCAGGTCGGCGCCCAGCAGGTTGGAGCGGTAAATGAGCAGGGCCACTTCGTCGCCTTTGAATGAAGCTGCAGTTGCATCGTCCCACAAATACTGAACATGCTTGAATGATCTTGTTTCGTCCATGATAATCTTCTTAATTTTTTATCCCAGTTTCAATGCATTCCCATAGCCCACCATGATTACGGACAACATGATGGTGGCAATACCGGCAATAATGGTTGTTTTTGTTTTCCTGCTTACCGAATTCCACTCTTTCAATATCAATCCCCACATGTTTGCAACCAAAATTATAAATGCCATATGCAGTATCCAGGAACTGGCTCCATTTCCAAGTTTACTTTCTCCCATACCATAGAAAAAGAATTGGAGGAACCAGGTAGTTCCGGCAAGTGCAGAGAACAGATAATTTTTTACCAGCGGCGTGCTTCTGTCTGTGTACTTCCCAAAGCTGCGGTTGTGCAGGTTCAGAAAAAAACACCAGATGAAGTTGGTGGTAAGGCCGCCCCATAACAGCACTACGTAGATCACGTTATTCTGATACAGCGGATTCGATCCCATCGATACGGCATGATAGGCCATCGGCTTTCCCGCTTCGATCCCGAAATTAAAACAAGCGCTGAGAATGCCGGAGATAATAGCAACCGCCAGCCCCTTGGTAAGATTAAATTCAGCAACGGATTTTTTTTTCTCAGCTTCGGGAACTTCTTTTTCCTTTCCCATGCCTGCTTTGCCACAGAGATAAATTCCGAAAAGGCAAACAGCAACGCCGGCAACGACAATGCGTCCCCAATGACTGCTTATCATATCGTGGAAAGAAGTTTTTCCGGGAGCAGGAAAAAAATTATAATAGATGGAAGGCACCAGCGCCCCGAATGCAGAACAGAATCCAAGTACAACGGAATTGCCGAGCGACATGCCAAGGTAACGCACACCCAGGCCGTAAGTAAGTCCGCCAATGCCCCATAACAAACCAAATAGGAAAGTATATCCAAACACTTCTCTGGAAGCGCCGGAAATGATCTCGGTAAAATGGGGAATCGTTAACCAGGCGGCAAGCGGCGGAACGATAAGCCAGGAAAAAAGTCCGCCTATGATCCAGAAATTTTCCCAGGCCCAACCTCTCACCGCTTTAAAGGGCATATAAAAGCTGCCCGAGGCAAATCCACCGATAAAATGAAAGAAGACGCCTGCAATAACCTGCATACCGGTGGAGTTGGGTGAATAGATGATGAGGTTATAAAAATAGCGAATGATCCGGTATAGTTGTCATGTATTGCCAGGGAAATCGGCACCAGATCCAGAAGTGGCGGCTGGCTAAGATTCCTGCATTTCACTTAATTCAAGCCAGCGGAATTCCTTTGTTTGGAGGTTTTCGGTAATTGTATTGAACCGGGCGGACAATTGCTGAACTTCTTCATAGGCCAGTGATTGTGCATGCAGCCTTTCCGTGATATTTTCTTTTTCGCGGCTCAGGACCTCCATTTCCTTTTCCAATATTTCGAGTTCTTTTTTTTCCTTATAAGAGAGCTTTGGTTTTGCCGGCCTGTTGGCAACTTCTTTTACGATGACTGGAGATGGCGCCCGGCTTTCAGTTGTTGAAGAAGCAGAATCTTTTGTCTTCAGCCATTGCTGGTAAAGGCCATAGTTTCCGGGGAAATCGCGGATAATGCCTTCCCCTTCAAAAATAAATAAATGTTCTACCATCCGGTCCATGAAATACCGGTCGTGGGAAACCATTACGAGACAGCCCTGAAAATCCAGAAGAAAATTTTCAAGCACCGAAAGCGTGGGCAGATCGAGATCGTTTGTGGGTTCATCCAGGATGAGGAAATTCGGATTGCGAAAGAGGATGGATAATAAATGAAGTCTTTTTTTCTCACCACCACTCAAACTGGAAATATAGGTGTATTGTTTGTCGGGCGGAAAAAGAAAAAGGTTCAGGAACTGTCCGGCACTCAGAGAACCACCTCCAGCAAGCGGAAAGCTTTCTGCAATATCCTTTACAAATTCAATCACGCGTTTATCTTCCTTGACCTGGAGACCGAGCTGAGAATAATTTCCAAACACAACGGTGTCGCCGATATTGATCTTGCCGCTGTCTGCAGGTTCCAATCCCTGCAGCATATTCAGAAAAGTGGTTTTGCCTGAGCCATTTTTTCCGACAACACCGATCCGGTCGCCCCTTTTAAATGTATAGTCAAACCCTTTGAGGATTATTTTGTCGCCAAAACTTTTATTTACCTTTTTTAATTCAGCAACCTTGCCACCCAGCCGGCTCATTTTCATTTCCAGTTTCAGCTTTTGCTCATCCAGGTTTTGTTTGGCCTTTGCTTCCACTTCATAAAAAGAATCCTGTCTGCTTTTTGACTTCGTTGTTCGCGCCTTAGGCTGCTTCAGCATCCATTCGAGTTCTTTGCGGTAGAGGTTTTTCGCCTTATCAATGCTGGCAAGATCGCTGTCTATACGAGCGGCTTTTTTCTCAAGATAATTTTCATAATCGCCCTTGTATTCATACAGGGAGCTCCGGTCCATCTCCCAGATTTCATTGCATACATTATCCAGGAAGTACCGGTCATGCGAAACCAGCAATAGGGTGATGTTTTGCTGGTTGAGATAGTTCTCCAGCCATTCCACCATTTCAATGTCAAGGTGATTGGTCGGCTCATCCATGATCAGCAAGACTTCCGGATTTCCAAAGCCGATATCTATGAGTGTTCTGGCGAGAGCAACTCGTTTACGTTGCCCACCGCTCAGGTTTTTGACTGCCTGGATCAGGTGATCAATATTCAACCTGCTGAAGATCTGCTTAACCTTTGCGTCAAAATCCCATGCACTCAGATGGTCCATCTGGTCAATGCTTGTCATCAGGGCATCGGTATCACCGCTCTCACTAGCTGCCTCAAAGGCTTTGATTGCCGCGATTACCGGGTGTTTGTGATGAAAGATATTGTCGAGAACCGAAAGTTCTTCCTGGAATCGGGGTTCCTGCTCAAAAAAGGCAACAGTGATCTCTTTGGAGATCCACACTTTTCCCCTGTCGACAGTTTCTTTTCCGGCGAGAATTTTGAGCAAGGTTGACTTGCCCGTGCCATTTTTCGCGATCAATGCAACCTTGTCGCCAGACTCAATATGAAAGGAAATATTGTCAAACAACGGGTTAATTCCAAACGACTTCCCAAGGCCCTCAGCAGAAACATAGTGCATGCCGCAAAGATAGGAAAACAAGTACCAGCGCTATTCACAATAAAATTATTACATTGTATAATCATTAAAGAAATGAAAAGAAAAACTTTCATCCGGTTAACTTCTACTTCCATGGCCGCTCCTTTTTTTTCTCCGCTAAAGGGTTGGGTACAACAGGAAAAATTAAAAAACTGGTCGGGAAACTTAACCTTTAGTACAAATAATGTATTCTATCCCCGTTCCGTGAAGGAAGTGCAGGAACTCGTAAAAAAATGCAGGAAATTGAGAGCCCTCGGCACACGGCATTGTTTCAATAATATTGCCGATAGTCAATACAATCTGGTTTCATCAAAAGAATTGAACAAAGTGGTGGAACTGGATGCTGCAGCACATACGGTAACTGTAGAGGGAGGAATAAAATATGGCGAGCTTAGTCCCTGGCTGCATAATAAAGGGTTTGCCTTGCATAATCTTGCTTCCCTCCCGCATATTTCCGTTGCGGGTTCCATTACAACAGCCACTCATGGTTCAGGCGTAACCAATGGTAACCTTTCCACTGCGGTTAAATCATTGGAAATTGTAACTGCAGATGGAACCGTTAATCATTTTTCCCGTGATAAGGACCCATTGTTTCCTGGTAAAG
>PLEB01000106.1:1699-3675 GCA_003136915.1 Chitinophagaceae bacterium | reverse complement strand
TGAAGGCTGATAAGTACTCAGGGGCCTGTGAAAATATTGGGGATGCAGCAGACTGAAGGTTCCGACGATGCCGCTGCCAACTCCAAACTGATCTGGCAGTTCGAAATACTGCTGGCCCAGATTCACTTTGCTTTTTACATAATCATACCCGGCTATCAGCTGATGACTTGCCTTACCTGTATTGGCGAGGTAAGTAAAATAGGAAGTCAGGGTATTGGTTGTTGTGTTATAATTCCAATTCGTATAATAAAGCGAAACGGAATCCGGTGTTATGTAATCATTGATGCCATGGTCCGAAACATTTTGCCAGGTCCGGTAATGCAGGAATCCGCCATTGAAGCTGAGGCGGCTATTGAATTTATAAGAGAAGGAGGCTATCGATGAAAAATCAGTTTCATGAAGGAAATCTCCNNATTTACGTTTAGCTTTTCGTTGGGCACAAAAGATAAAGATGGAGCGAGCTGGTAGGATTTTGCGTAGAACTGATCCCGGAAAGAATGCGTTTGGTCATAGCCTGCATTCATCCGGTACAGGAGCGTTTTGCTTTTATTTAGCGGCCCCGTTACATCTCCTTCCGACCGGTAATGATCCCAGCTGCCTCCTGCAATATCCAATTCTCCTTCTTTCGTGTCCAGCGGTTTCTTGGTGGCCAGGTTAATTGTACCGCCCGGGTCGCAATTGCCGTATAATGTTGCTGTTGGTCCTTTAATAATTTCTATCCGTTCAACATTCACCAGCATGGCACTTGTATAAGTCGTATTATAACCGCGCAGGCCGTTGATATCCCTAGCATTTTCAGCCCGGAAACCGCGTATGGTATACTCATCATAGCCTGAATAATCATTCACCCCGGCAGCCTTTGAAGCCGCATCCTTCAGCGTAAATTCCATTTTATCTTTGATCAGCTCCTTGGTTATGGATGAAATGGCCTGGGGGGTATTGATAATCGGCGTTTCCGTTTTGGAGCCAAAAAAAGAATAGTCGCTTTTGTATGATTTTTGCGTCCTGCCCAGAATTTCAACAGTTTGCAATGTTTTAACGCTATCGCCGGTCTTTCCCTGAGCAAAAACACCGGGCGATGAAGAAATTAGGGCAACAGTAAGGGCAGGAAAAAGAGGCCTGATCCTCATAAGAGGCTAAGTTTGGAACAAGATAGCAAAAATGCAAAATATTAGCAATGGTTAAACAGGAAATTAAAAAGGGTCATTGAGGGCGTTTAGACCCTGATTTTCCCCTTAGGTGAGCATAGAAATAATCTTGGTTGGAATCAAAAAAAGTTTTATACCTTAATATTGGATCACTCGACAGCATTACTCGCTGGCAAGTAGTTTCCGATCCTTCCCACACCCTAGAAGCTGCCCTTAATTATTAAAACTTAAACACCAAAAAATGAAAAAGTATGTATCTCTGCTAGCCCTCGGAGTAATTTGTTTTTGCTCATCCTGTAATACCAAAACCGAAGGCGGTCTTTCAGCGACAGCACAAAAAAACGTGAACGCCATGGACAGCGTTACAAAAAGTTTTGAGACCAAAGACTTCAGCAGACTGGGCGATTTCATTGCAGCTGATGGGGTGGATCATGCGGGCGAAAAAGGCGATATTAAGGGGCTGGACAGTATGAAAGTGGAATTTGCAAAATCCGTTGCAGAGTTTGATAACCAGCAAACCGAAATAATAAAGCAGCTTGCAGACGATGATTATGTCATGTCCTGGGAACGCTATTCAGGCACTTACACAAAAGATGGAATGGGGCATAAAGCCGGCGATAAATTGGACATGAAGGTTCTTGAACTGGCAAAATTCAAAGATGGGAAAGCCACAGAACACTGGAGCTTTATGGAGCCAGCCGACGTAGTGAAAATAATGAGCAGCATGCAGCCACAAATGTCAATGCCCATGCCCGCTGACTCTACAAAGACAAAGAAAAAGAAATAAGGCTCATTAAACAAAATGTGCTAATGTGAAAATGTGCTAAT
>PLEB01000106.1:0-1673 GCA_003136915.1 Chitinophagaceae bacterium | reverse complement strand
TCCTGGTGCGGACCCTGTAAAATGCTGAAGAGAAATACATTTTCAAAAAAAGAAGCCGGAGATTTTTTCAATGCGCATTTTATCAATGTTGCCATTGATATGGAAAAAGGCGATGGACCTGCCCTTGCGGAAAAATTCGAGGTTGATGCATATCCCACCCTGATCATCGCCGACAAAAACGGGAATATCCTTACCTATACGAAAGGCTATATGAATGCAGTTGAGTTGGTCGAGTTCGGCAAATACGGATTGAATAAATTTCAGCCTTGATCCGGTTCCATTTTAGAGTCCACATGACCACAAATCTCCAATCGTCCCTCATTTGAATCCAAGCGCCTTTATATATCCCCTGTTTGGAATGCAGTTTTCAAACCGGCAATTGAGCAGGTATTCTTTTAATGCCTGCCGTATATGGTCGATATTTTCAGGCCTGTTTTTCCGGATATCGGCGAAGTTCCGCTTGGGTGCCTCGGCATACTTGATAATCTCATCATAGTAAGCTGGTTTTTTTATTTGAACCACTCCCCTTTCGCTCTCCAGTTTTTTATACGGCCAGTAATGCCAGCCAATCGAATTCTGTTCCAGGGTTGTCCGAAAACTGTCTATCCAGGAATCCGTGTTCTCCCCGGTTTCGCCGCAATAAATAGGAACATGATTCCTGGTTCGAAAGTCCAGGTATTGCTGAATAACATCTACCGTGGGTGCGGTCCAGTATTTATGAAACTGGTAGATGAGTTTGGAATCAAATGGAGTACCGAATGGCTGGAAGTTCGAATCCCATTGCGCTCCTCCCAGGATCAGGATATGATTTTTGTCAACCGTGCGGATCGCCGCTGCAATTTTCTTGTATAAAGGTTCCAGTTTGGGATTAAAATGGGTTTTGTCGAAATAATGCGCGATGGGTTCGTTCAGAAGATCATAACCGAGAATGGTCATCTCATCTTTATAGTGTTCCGCAATCCTTTTCCAGATGGCAGCCGCCAATTCCTGGTCTTCTTCGCTATCGTATAAAAAAGGATATCCATCACCGTCATCAATATTGTCGCCGGTTTGACCCCCCGGCGCACAATGCATATCCAGTATCACATAAAGGTTTTCTTTTTTACACCATTGGATCAATTTATCCAGCAGTTCGAAACCATGATTTTCGTTGTTTTCCCCCAGGTAATTTTCTTTTGTGAATAATCTATAATTGAAAGGCACGCGAATGGAATTCATCCCAAGGCTTTTCAGGTAATGAATATCGGATTCAGTAATAAAATTCTCGAGGTACTGCTTCCAGAAAACCCTGGTTTCCGAGGGACCGATCAATTCGTCGAATGCCTGGTTGATCAAACGAGGAGAATTTATGTTTCTAAAAAGAAACATATAACCTTCCGGAACCAGCCAGTTCCCCAGGTTGGTCCCCCGCATAATAAATGGTGTTCCGTCAGGCAGAACCACCTCAGTTCCCCGGGTGCTGACAAACCCTCCGGATTGTGCTCTGGTGTTGGAGTTGCAAGCCAGCATGAAAAAGAGGACGTATAGAAGGCGGAATGCTCTTTGGCGCATCATCTTATTTATTTTCATAAATATAAATATTCGTCCCGGTAAAACCCGATGCGGCTGCCCTTGATTATCTTTATGAAAACCGCAGATATGGCACTTTCGTTAGCGCAAAAGCTGCGCATCAA
>PLEB01000225.1 GCA_003136915.1 Chitinophagaceae bacterium | reverse complement strand
TCCGCTGATCTCAACCCAGGGCGTATCCTGATTTATCATAAGGTCCTTATAGATCCGGAAAAGTATATTTCGGTTTACCGGATCCGGATATTCCCTTAATTCATCTTTCACCCAGGGCAGATCGGTATTGCAAAGCAAATAAAGATCATAGGTTCTCTCCACGATCTGATCAAGTATAAAGGAGTGGCATTTTCCGAAAACAAATTCACACCAAACCTTCATCACATACATATCGGTATCAATGAATAAAACGCTGCCGGTTTCTGCTTTTAATCCTTCATCTTCAGCCTGCAGCTGTCCGCGGGCTATGATGATCAGGTCATCATATTGATAGGGCCTGCCAAGATTGAGTAAATATTCCCGGGCAAATTCCGGAACCCAGGACGTTTTGTAGTGTTTGGCAAGCTGGCTGCAAAGCGTACTCTTACCCGTGGATTCGGGGCCGAGCACTACTACTTTTTTAAGCCTCGGCATGCAGTATTTTTTTTCTCCAGGTAATATACCCCATAATGGCAAGAATCAGGAAAACGAGGTATTGAAAGCTTAGAAATACGAGGTGTTTGTAAAAATTAAGCGGCACAGAAGCCAGGTCAGTAATGATCCACCAGGTCCAGTTATCCAGTTTCTTTTTGTTCATCAGCCACATACCTGTGAATGCGGCAGCGGAAGTAAAACTATCGGCAATGGGCACGGTACTGTCAGTTAAATTTTTGAGTAAAAGGAAAAGTACGATCCAGCAAATGAAAAAGAAGGCGAGGCTTTGTATCCAGTCTTTTTTTGAGGAGCTGGTAATTTTCAACACTTTCTGCCCCTGCTTTTTCTGGGCCCACATGATCCAGCCAATGATGCTCATCACGGTATAGTAAAAATTTACGGAGGCATCGGCATACAAACCAGTAATTACATAGAGATAGATGGAAATTCCGGTATTCACCATACCGACCGGATAAACCAGGATATGTTCCATCCGGGAAAATATCACACTGGCAATGCCGAAGATCACCGCAATGTATTCAAGCCAGGAGGTTTTTTGAATGTCTTCGATGAGCTGCTGGGCGATTTGATGCAAAGCCGCGAGATTATGGGTTGAAGAGGCCGGAAAGTTAAAAAAAATCCCGCCGGAGGCGGGAATAAAAAAAGTTTCCAATTAAATTAATCCGCTTCTGCAACCACTTCCCTTACTTCGGGGATCATGCGTTTCATCATGCCTTCGATTCCGGCTTTTAGCGTGATCATGGAAGAAGGACAGCCAGAACAGGAGCCATGGAGCATCAGGTTGACTGTACCCTCGTTATAGCTCTTAAACTGGATAGCTCCTCCGTCCATTTCCACCGCTGGTTTTACATAGTTTTCCAATAATTCTTTGATCCGCTTTACCACATCGTCATCGTCTGCACCAATGGCATTGCCATCTGAATGGGCCACGGTAATCTCTTCCTCGTTAATGATAGGTTTCGCATCTTCCAGGTAATCTTTCAGGAACTGACGGATAGAAGGTATCACATCGGCCCAGTCCGTATCGGTAGTCTTGGTAAGCGTTACAAAATTGCTGGCTATAAAAATGCTTTTTATAAAGGGAAATCCGAATAATTCATTGGCCAGGGGAGAAGGTTTGGCAGACTCAACATCCGGGAAATCAATGCTTTTGCCTGGGTAAAGCAGTTTATTGGCCACAAACTTCATGGTTTCGGGATTCGGTGTCATCTCCGTATAGATGCTGATGACCGGATTACCTGTTTTAATCATATTTCACTGTTTGATCTGCAAAAATAACGCTTAAAGTCCATCAACCATCAACTATCAACCATCAACGAATTAAGTAGCGTATTTTTGCAGAAATGACCAAGAAAGCCTGGTTCCTTACTGCATTTTTTGCAATCCTCATCCTGGGTTTCTATTTTGCGTTAACCAGGATAATTCCCGGATATGGAAAAGTAACTTACCCGGTGCTCAGTGAGGTGAAGCCCTTCTCTTTTGTTGATCAGGATGGCCGTATTGTCACCAATAAAGACGTTGCAGGGAAAGTTTACGTGGCGGAATATTTTTTCACTACCTGCAAAGGGATCTGCCCAAAGCTGAATACCAATCTCAAATCGGTCTATGAAAAATATAAAAACGAGCCGGATTTTTTAATCCTGTCTCACAGTGTGGATCCCGAAACTGACAGCGTGGGCCGTTTAAAAATATATGCAGATTCCCTGGGTGTGGATTCGCGTCACTGGATCTTTCTGACAGGGGATAAGGATTCCCTCTACCAGGCCGCCAGATTGAGTTATTTGCTCGATGATCCCAAGAATAACCTTTCTCCCATTGATCAGCAGTTCATACATACACAGTTCTTTGCGTTAGTAGATAAGAGCGGAGAGGTGCGTAAGATTGTGGATGGTTTGGAAAAGGATGAGCTGAAACAAATGGATAAAGCCATTGATCAGCTGCTGAAAGAAGATACACGTGGTCACCTTGCACGTTCACCATACATTAATCCCGGTTGAATTATTCAGGTGCCAACCCGATCCACTGAATCGCTTTGTACATATTGAACATTCGCATCGGGAAAGATCCTCGTAAATGAGGCGGGCTTGTTTGAAAAAGAAAGCCCCGATGTAGAAACACCGGGACTTTTGGTTAAGGCTCTGATTAGTAGCTATTTTTAAACCGATATGCGGTTTATTCTTATTGATTGATGCAAATATAAATGCCCATAATGATTCCCACAAAATTGGGGCATACCATTTTCGTGGTAGATCGGTTTTTAACAACTAAAGAACAAAACTTATTTGTTCTTCTACAAAATCCATCAATTCTTTTATGTATTCCCCTGAAAAATCAAACTTCAGGCCGGCAGCAGCATATAGGTGGGGAAGTGTTTTGGTGCCGCCGAGTTCCAATGCTGCGGTATAATGGTCAAGAGCGGCTTCTTTGTTTTTCTTAAACTGCATCCAGAGTCCGATTGCGCCCAGCTGCGCGATCCCATATTCAATATAATAAAAAGGGACTTCGAATAAGTGAAGTTGCTTCTGCCAGATGTTCTTCTGGTATTCCCCGAGCCCGGTCCAGTCAACGGTTCCGGAAGAAAATTCACTGTTAATCCGCAACCAGTTTTCGGTTCTTTCTTCCAGGCTATGGCTTGGGTTTTCATAAACCCAATGCTGGAATTTATCAATGGTCGCGATCCAGGGAAATATGGTAATGACCCTTTCCAGCTGTTGGATTTTTGCGCGCTTGAGATCGTCTGGCTTTTCAAAATACAGGTTCCAGTTTTCCATGCTGAAAAGCTCCATGGCCATGCTGGCAACTTCGGCAATCTCCATGGGATATTCCTTGAACGCACTGAGCTCGAGATGATGAGAAAGGAATGAATGGATGGCGTGCCCTCCTTCATGGACCATGGTAGTTACATCGTGCATTTGGCCTGCTGCATTCATGAAAATGAATGGTGCTCCTGTTTCGGCCAGGGAACAGTTATACCCTCCCGGTGCTTTACCGATCCGGCTCTCCAGATCGAAACGGTTCATTTTTTTCATCGTCAACAGACAATCTGCAAAAAATGGCCGCAGTTCCCGGAAACAATGCATAGTTTTTTCCAGCAGCTCATTTCCGTTTTTAAATGGATTCAAGGGCTCAATTCCTGCAGGCTCGGCTTCAGTATCCCATGGTCTTAATGTATCCAGACCAAGCTTTTTCTTCTTGTGCTGATTGATCAGAGAGACCAGTGGCACAACATATTTTTTAACCGCATCATGAAAATGAAAACAATCTTCCTTAGTATAGTCGAACCGGCCCATCTCCACAAACTTATAATCGCGGTAATTTTCAAAGCCTGCATTCTTCGCTACCTGGTGGCGGCGCTGAATGAGATCGCTGTACAATTTATTCAGCGCTTCCTTGTCCTGCAGCCTGCGTTCCTGGACCTTACGAAAAACCTGTTCCCGCAGATCACGATCCGGATTTTCCAGAAACTTCATCGCCTGCTGCAGCGTATATTCCTGATCATTTACAGTAACTGTCATCTTCCCCGATATCGCACCGTATTGTTGGGCAAGCACACTTAATTCGGATTGAATCGGAATATTTTCTTCGCGGAAAAGCTCGATACTTTTTTTTATAGAACGCAGGTAAGTAAAATATTTATCGTGATCCAGCGATGCAGTGAGCGGATTGTCTATTAGTTTTCTGTTAAGCCGGTCCGCATAAGGCTGAATTTTCGGTTGGATCTCCATCACGAAATAAGTAAAGTGATCCCGCAGGCTTTTATCTTCCGTGTTGCAGGTCATCCGGATATGACGCCAGGAAACGTCTTCACTGATGATGGCTTCCAGCTCACTCATATCATGCAACCATCTTTCAAGATCCGGCGGAGTGGTGATGGATCTTTCTTCCAGGTCAATAAGAAAATGCTCTATGGATTTCCAATCCGTGAGCTCAAAATTTCCAGGTACAAACCGGCGGACCGGTTTTTGAATATCTGCGGAATACATTTTCATTATAATAAATGTGAAAATTTAGGGCGGATTCAATTGCCTATTTTGACTTCTTTTTTGCAGCAGGCTTTTTGGATTTTGCTCCGGCTGATGATTTCTTTTCGTCTTTATTTTTTGCAGCGGCCGCTTTTTTTGCAGGTTTTTTCTTTTCAGATTTTGCAGCCGCTTCCTTTGAGGGAGATTCCTTTTTTACCGCTTTCTTCGCAGCAGGTTTCTTCTCTTCTTCTTTTTCTTTTTCTTTTTCTTTTGGAGCGGGAACTTTTTTTACAGGCTTCGCTTCCGCAGTCTTCGTTTCTATTTGTTCTGCCTCTCCTTCTTCAACTACCGGCTCAGAAAGTTTGATCTCAATTTTATTATCCTGCAATACGGAAAACCATTTAACCATTTTCTTCAGGTCACTCGTATAAACACGGCTATGATCCAACCCGGGATAAACTTTTTCAAAATAAGATTTCAGCGCGGCAGGATCTTTGTCGTCGGGCAATTTTTCCTTACTTTCTTCCATTGCTTTCAGGATGGTTACCAGGTTCTCGTTGTGACGCTCCGTATATACTTCAATACTTTCGAGATGGGAGAACTGGTGTACACGGCTGGAAACAAACCGTGTACTTTTATCTTCAAGCGACCGGACAATACCGCCGTCCGATTTACTGTTGATCAGCTCATATAATCCAGGAAGTCCGGTAATGGCAATGATCTTCGAATATTCCATAATACAGGCTTAGATTTAAAAAGTGGTGCAAGTTAATCATAAAAAAGAATACCGGTTCACGGGTTTGCTGTTTTGCTGCAGCCTTCCGGCTGGTATGGTTTTTTAAGCAACTCCTCATCACAAAACTTATTTTATGGAAAAATCTAAAGAAATCATTGAAGTGCTAAATGATCTGGTCATGATCAACAACGACCGCGTTGAAGGGTATGAAAAGGCGGTAAAGGAGCTCAAACCCGAAGATCAGGACCTCAAGTCCTTATTCGATCATATGATAGTAGAAAGTCAGCAAATAAAATCAGATCTGGTTCAGGAACTGCAGGTCCTTCACGGGGAAGTAGAAAAAGGTACCTCGGAGATGGGTAAAATTTACCGCGGGTGGATGAATTTGAAAGCCATATTCACAGGAGACAGCAGACATACGATCCTTTCTAATTGCGAATATGGAGAAGATTCTGCGCAGAAAGCCTACGATAAAGCTTTGGAAACTGAAAAGCTCCCTGCTTTTTTAAGAGAAATGTTTATGAACCAGAAGGCAGCACTGAAAGCTTCCCACGATGAGATCAAGGATCTCAGGAATGAATATGTTTAGCAAGAGGTGGATCTAAAATAGAAGACCTGGCAACTACGGCCAGGTCTTTCAATTTATGGTAATCTGGTAAAGTATATAAAAATTATCTTCTGCCGCCTCCGCCGCCACCCCTGCTTCCTCCACCACCACCGCCTCTGGAGCCGCCTGAGCTTCCACCAGAAGGTCTTGCTCCGCCTCCGCCCGAAGAACGGGAACCACCACCTGAAGGCATTGAGCGTTGAAAGTTCTGGGTCCGCATCGCTCCCCGATCACGCATTACCTGCTGGCGGTTTAAATTCTGGATCGTTTGAGATCTGGAATTTGTAACTGGTGCCCAGCTGCGGTTTTGCCTCTGCTGCCATTGACCCTGTTGTCCTCTCTGGTAAACATTACCCTGACGGTCTGAATAAACATTGCCATATGGTCTTGATGCGCCGTTTACTGAATTCGTTCTGCCTGCTCCGGGTCTTGCACCTGCGGAATTGGGACGCGGACTATTAAAACTGCCGCCTGTTCTTGCTGAATTGGGACGATTATTGAGATTTCTTGCGACACC